>CALMDN010000202.1 GCA_937864935.1 uncultured Bacteroidales bacterium | reverse complement strand
GACCCTACACTGTTGCACAATAACGGCATGCAGCGAGGCGATTCCACTTACGATGACTGGTTTTCTGTGGTATCTGCAAGTGTTTCATTCAGAATCAATTACTTTAAAAAGACCCGGTGCCTTAACATTTTTTATTAGGACACTTAACATTAATTAACACCCAGGGCAACGGGTGTACACAAATAGAGCCTAATTTAGTTTTGTGATTCAAACAGATGGATCTGAAAGAGAAAATTGACCCTGACAAACTGCCTTCGCACATCGCCATCATCATGGATGGCAATGGTCGATGGGCAACCAGCAGGGGTGAAATGAGGGTTTTTGGTCACCAGAACGGTGTTGAGTCTGTTCGTCAAACCTCCACCGCTGCGGCTGAACTCGGTGTAAAACACCTGACATTGTATGCGTTTTCCACCGAAAACTGGAAGAGACCAAAGTGTGAAGTGGATGCCCTGATGAATTTGCTGGTACTTACCCTCAATTCGGAGCTGGGTACGCTGATGGAGAATAACATCAGACTGAAGGCAATCGGTGACCTGGCTCATCTGCAGAAAAACTGTTATGCGCAACTGATTGAGACCATTGATAAGACTAAGGACAACAACCGCATGGACCTGATCCTGGCACTGAACTACAGCGGACGATGGGAGATTGCCGAAGCCGCCAGACGCATTGCCGCAGAAACTGCTGCCGGTCGCATTGACCCGGAAAAAGTTGATGCCGAGTTGTTTGAACAGTATCTGGAAACCAAAGACATCCCCGATCCTGAACTCCTGATCAGAACCAGTGGTGAAAACAGAATCAGTAATTTTCTGCTCTGGCAGATCGCCTATGCAGAACTTTACTTTTCACCTAAACTGTGGCCTGACTTCAGAAAAAATGACCTCTACGAGGCCATCATCGATTACCAGAACCGGGAGAGACGTTTCGGTATGATAAGTGAACAAATAAAACCAGTTACCGATAAATGAATTTCAACCGCCTTTTAATTGTTGCCCTGTTTCTGCTGCTCTCTGTTGGTTCAATTGCACAGATCCGTCTCGGAGACGACCTCAGCGAAATCGATTACTCTAGTCCGAAAGAGTATATTATCGGCGGTGTCACTGTCAGTGGGGTTCAGTTTCTTGAACCGAATGTGCTGATCATGCTTTCCGGCCTGCAGGTTGCCGACCGCATTGAAATCCCCGGCGATAAAATCCGCAAAGCCATTGAGAAACTATGGCAGCAGGGCCTTTTCGAAGATATCCGTATTTCCGCCACCAGCATCAAGGAAGACCTCATCTTTCTGGATATTTACCTGCAGGAAAGACCCCGGCTTTCGAGGTTTTCTTTCAAGGGAATAAGAAAGTCGGAAGCCGATGACCTGCGCGAGAAGATAAAACTTGTCAAAGGCGATGTGGTTACCGACAATGTGATTGCCCGTACATCCAATATCATCAGAAAGCATTTCAACAGCAAGGGATTCCTCAATGCTTCGGTTGACATTGTCCAGAAGCGAGATTCGCTCAAATCCAACGATGTAAGCCTCTCCATCAATATCAGTAAGGGAAGTAAGGTAAGGATTGAAAGCATCAATTTTATTGGAAACCAATACGTTTCTTCCCTCAAATTGAAACATGCAATGAAAAACACCAAAGACAAGGGTGTTTTCAGGCCGTTCAGGGCATTGGATCAGCTGGTGCTGAAATCACCCCGAAAACTGTTGACTTTCAATCCCGACACCATCGTTGAATTCGGTACGGATGTGATTACCAATAACTTCAAGTTCAGGATTTTCAAGGCATCCAAGTTTATTCAGGATGATTACAAGGACGACAAGGAACAGGTACTGGCTGTGTTTAACGAAGAAGGCTTCAGGGATGCAGTGATCGTCTATGACTCGATAACCCGCCTCAGCCCCAATGCGATCCGCATTGACATCAAAGTAAATGAAGGCCGCAGATATTATTTCGGTGACATCAAGTGGATCGGGAATACCAAGTATTCAGCCCAGCAACTCAACGAAGTACTCAAAATCAAAAAGGGCGATGTTTACAACCAAAAGGAGCTTGATGCCAACCTCAATTACAACCCGAACGAAATTGACATCAGTACCCTGTACCTTGACGATGGCTACCTGTTTTTCCAGGTAGTTCCGGTAGAAGTCAGGGTTGAGAACGATACCATCGACATTGAAATGCGTATCCGGGAAGGCAAACAGGCTACCATCAACAAGGTAATTCTCAAAGGCAATACACGGACCAACGATCATGTAGTCATCAGGGAGTTGCGTACCAGACCTGGTCAGCTTTTCAGCCGTTCTGACATCATACGGACAACCCGTGAGCTTGCGCAGCTCAGGTATTTCGACCCGGAGAAGATCGTTCCCAACCCCATTCCCAATGCAAACGATGGTACAGTCGACATTGAATACAGTGTGGAAGAAACCTCAAGCGACCAGATTGAGCTTTCCGGAGGATGGGGCTATGGCAGGGTAGTGGGTACGCTGGGTCTCTCGTTCAACAATTTCTCAGCACGCAATATCTTCAATGGCAGTGCATGGAGGCCGATTCCTTCGGGTGACGGACAGAAACTCAGCCTGCGCATGCAGTCATACGGGAAAGGTTATATCAGCTACAGCGCTTCGTTTACCGAACCCTGGCTGGGTGGCAAAAAACCCAATTCGTTCAGCGTAAGCTATTATCATTCGCTCTATTCCAATGGAGTGTCGAAATCAAGCGACAGCTACCAGGCCTTTAAAATAGATGGTCTGAGCTTTATGTTGGGTAAACGCCTTGAATGGCCCGACGATTTCTTTACCCTCATGAACCGCATCAGCCTGCAGACCTATAACCTGAACAACTACGGTAGTATTTTCGCATTCGGCAACGGGAACGGAACCTACCGCAATTTCAGCTACGGCATCACTCTTGCAAGAAATTCAATCGACAGCCCGATTTTCCAGCGCTCCGGTTCTGAAGTCTCCCTCAGCCTGGATGTTACCCCACCATATTCCCTCTTCAGTGATGATGATTATACCACCATGGAAGACCAGGAGAAATACAAATGGATAGAATACCACAAATGGAAATTCAGTGCATCGCTGTACCGTCAGATTGTCGGTAACCTGGTGCTGAGTGTAAGAACAAAATACGGATTTCTCGGGCTGTACAACAACGACATCGGAGTTACGCCCTTTGACAGATACTACCTGGGTGGTGACGGACTTTCGGGTGCCAATAACCTCGACGGTCGGGAGATCATCGGAATGCGCGGATATTCTAACGAGAGTCTGACGCCCGATTACTACAAAAACAAAAACGTTGGAGCAACCATTTATAACAAGAGTACCCTTGAACTCAGGTATCCGCTCTCACTCAACCCCAGTGCCACCATTTATATGATGGGCTTTGTTGAAGCCGGTAACGCCTGGAAGGATTTCAGGAGTTTTAATCCTTTCGCGCTGAAACGCTCTGCCGGGGTGGGTGTCAGGGTATTCCTGCCGATGTTCGGACTGCTCGGACTTGACTGGGGTTACGGATTCGACGATGTACCTGGTCTGCCCTCAGCCAACAAAGGCCAGTTCCACTTCTCAATCAACCAGAGTATAGATTGATGCAGTCCGGAAATTCCGGAATCAGGCTGATCTGCCCGGCATTGAATAATTATGGCAGGTTTTTTGATAAACCAGGATAAACCAAATTATACACCATAACCCCATTAAAACAGGGAGGATAAAACATGAGAAGAACATTCATCATTGCTGTTGTCTTTTTTGCTGCTGTTGTGACTGCATCAGCCCAGAAATTTGCCTATGTTGACAGTGAGTTTATTCTTGAAAACATTCCTGAGTATGCAGATGCCAAAGCCGAGATTGATGAGCTTTCCATTCAGTGGCAGCGAGACATTGAAGCAAAATTCAGTGAAATAGATCAGCTCTACAAAAACTTCAAGGCAGAAGCAGTATTGCTGCCCGAAGACATCAAAAACAAACGCGAAGAAGAGATTATCGCCAAGGAAAAGGTTGCCAAGGATCTCCAGAAACAGCGCTTCGGTAAAGACGGCGATCTGTTTAAACGCCGTCAGGAGCTTATCAAGCCGATTCAGGAAAAGATCTACAGTGCCATTGAGTCACTGGCTGCCACCGAAAACTATGCCGTTATTTTCGACAAGGCCGGGAGTGTATCGATGATGTACACAAATCCGCGTTACGATATCAGTGAAGAAGTGCTTGATAAACTCGGATATTCTTATAAATCAAGACAATAAGCATTTTGAAAGGATTCTTTGTCTTGCCCTGGTTTATAACCAGCCTGCGATTCAAAGCTTTCATTGATAATAATTTACCCCGGCAACCTCTACGCAATCAGGCAATGCTTTCTTGTAAAGAAAATTTGCTATTTTTGCGTCAAAATTTAACCTTAACCCTTAACCGATTACAATGAAAAACATTCTGAAATTCTTCCTTATACTTGCTGTAGTTGTTTCGGTACAGCAGGTAAGTGCCCAGAAAGCCCAGAAGCTTGGTCATATCAATTTTGCTCAGCTTTACGAATTGATGCCGGGTCAGGACTCTATCAAAAAAGCTTTTGCTGACTACCAGTCACAGCTTCAGACTCAGTTCCAGGCCATGCAATCAGAATATGAAACCAAGCTGACCGATTACCAGAACAACCAGGCTACCATGTCGAATATCATCAAACAAACCAAAGAAAAAGAGATACTCGACCTTCAGAAACGCATTCAGGACTTTCAGCAGACTGCACAGGAAGATCTTCAGGCAAAAGAAGCTGAACTTACAGCACCTATCATCGACAAAGCCCGCAATGCCGTTAAAGATGTGGCCAAAGAGAATGGCTATACCTTTATCTTCAACTCAACCGAAGGCTTGCTGCTGTATACCGAACCGGCCGATGACATTATGGGTCTTGTTAAGAAAAAACTCGGTCTGAAATAATTATTTCTACGACATTTACCTGAAAAGCCAGGTCTTCCATAGCGAAGACCTGGCTTTTTCTTTCAGGATTATCCTGTTGAAGCTGTTTTCAACAGACAGGTTGTTGTTGCTGATTTCTGAGTTATGGAGTGAATAAAGTTCTAACTTTGGGTAAGTTTTTCCTGGCATACAGCCGGTAAACATCCTTCAGATACTCTTAACACTCAAACCCGGAGTCATGAAAGCAGTCAATCTTCTGATTTCAATTTTTCTTTTTCTGGTTATTTTACCGGAAGTCTTCAGCCAGCAGGTAAAACCGACGCCCAGGGCCGACAAGACATTTCACAATGAGCAACCCGACGATCCCTGGATTCCTGCAGGAGGCCCCAGAGAAAAATCTCCGGCCTATCAACGTGAATCTCCGGTTTTTTATACCACACAGGTAAATATCAGCAATGATGGCTACAACATTCTTGGCGATGCAGCCAATGAACCTTCACTGGCCATCGATCCACTGAATCCCGAACGCATGGCCATTGGCTGGAGACAGTTTGATTATATCGGAAGCAATTTCCGTCAGGCCGGATATGGATATTCGGATGACGGCGGAGAAACCTGGCGCCCGGTGACCAACGGCCTGGTGTCGGAGTAT
>CALMDN010000201.1 GCA_937864935.1 uncultured Bacteroidales bacterium | reverse complement strand
TGGCCAGCAGCATCTGCTTCTCTTCAAGCGAGATGTTGAGGTTCGACGAAATAAAGTTAACCAGAAAAACCGGGCTTTCGATGTTTCTGATGGCAAAAACCGAATCTGAAGGAAGGTTGGGCGAAAGGTTGATGATCTGAATGGCAAGATCTTTTATGGAGGCCATCAACGCATTGAAGCCCTTGTCGCGTTTCAGGGGTTTGTCGGAGCCGAACTGCTGAACACTGGCAATAAAATAGGGATCCTGCTGCAGCATCTGCAGAATCCTGAACCTCTTCTTTCCCTGAATGATGGCGGTTGTGCTGCCATCGGGCATCTGCAGAAGCTTGATGATATAAGCAATCGTGCCTATTTCATTGAGGTCGCTGAAAGCCGGATCTTCAATGTCAACATCCTTCTGGGCAACAACCCCGATGATACGGTCACCCTTGTAGTAATCCTTGATCAGTTTGATGGATTTATCGCGTCCGACGGTGATGGGAATGACAACTCCCGGAAACAGCACTGTGTTCCGCAATGGAAGAATGGGCAATGTATCGGGAACAATCTCAGCATTCATCTGCTCTTCATCTTCCGACGAGAGCAGGGGAATAAATTCTGTTTCATTCTCAATCAGATCGGTTAGCTTAATTCCGTCGTTGGTCATAGTTAGTTTATTATTCCTGACAAATGCTGCCAGCTTGACATATTAAAGTGAAATAAATACCTGCAATCCGGTATTGTCAAATAGCGTGCCGTTCAGATTAAAAAAAAATCCGGCAGCATTTCTGGTACCGGATTAACAAGCCTTACTTAAAAAAGTTTACATCCGGCGGTAGTTGTGCGTCAGATTGTACACATCTTCAATAAGCCTGGCATCAATGTCGGTAAACTCAAGATTCCTCCTCTTGTACATTCCTTTTGCAATTTCAATGGCCTTGGCCGGAAGGAAGGTGGTGAAGCCTGTTACGCCGCCCCATTTGAACGAAGAAATGAAATTCCGCTGATAACCTGAGCCGAAGATGTTGGAGCTGACGCCAACAACAGTACCGGTATTGAACATGGTGTTGATGCCGCATTTTGAATGGTCGCCCATGATGAGACCACAAAACTGCTGTCCGGTATCCACAAATGCCTCATCGGCATAATTCCAGAGTTTCACGTGGTCATAAGTATTCTTCAGGTTGGAGGTGTTGGTATCGGCACCCAGGTTGCACCACTCGGCGATTACTGAATGACCGACAAAACCATCGTGCGCCTTGTTTGAATAACCGAAGATCACCGAATTGGTGAGTTCCCCTCCTACCTTGGAGTAAGGGCCAACGGTGGAAGCCCCGTATATCTTGGCTGCCATCTTGGTCTGTGAATGATCGCACATGGCCAGCGGTCCCCTGAGGTTCGATCCTTCCATGATCAGCACATCCTTTCCGATGTATATGGGACCATCGGTCGCATTCAGGGTGGAGAAAAGGATTTCGGCACCGTCTTCAATGAAAATATTTTCCATGCCAATGGCATGACTGCCGGCTGGCAGGGGCTTTGACTTACGTCCTTTGGTTAGCAGCTCGAAATCGGCCCTTATCGCGGCATCATTCTTTGCGAAGATGTCCCAGGTGTTCAGAATCTCAAGATACTCCGTTTCTGTTTCCACCTCTTCAATAGCCCCCGATTGCACTTCAAAATCCTTTTCATTCAGAAACATGGCAATCACGGTATCCCCTTTTACCAGGGCCTGCCCGGCTTTCAGGGTACCGATTTCCTTTATCAGTGAAGGATTGGGACAAATAGCCCCGTTAATGATGATGTTGTCTTTTTCTTTGATCAGGGGATATTTATCTGCCAGATAGGTTTCGGTAAGTGTGGAGGTTTTGCAGCTAAGATACTTCTCCCATTTTTCGCGTATGGTCAGAATCCCGAATCTGATATCAGCCACGGGACGAAGAAAAGTTAACGGTAAGAGGTTATTTCTTCTGGCCTCATCAAAAAGAACGTAGTTCATATAAGAAATTTTATAGGTTGTCAACTGGAATCAAAAATAACAAAAAAGCCCCTTCGTTGTAAGGGGCTCGTCAAATCTTATCAACAACAGAATGCTGAAAACTTGTCAGGCTTTGTTGCGGTTTTCGAAATGCTTCTGATACTTGGTTTTGAATTTATCAACACGACCGGCTGTATCAATAAGCTTGATCTTCCCTGTGTAAAAAGGATGTGAAGTATTCGAAATTTCAAGTTTTACCAACGGATATTCTTTTCCATCTTCCCAGGTAATGGTATCCTTGGTGGCAACAGTTGATTTTGTCATAAAGACGTAATCATTCGACATGTCTTTGAAAACCACCAGTCTGTAATCTTTGGGATGAATGTCTTTTTTCATGAGCGCGTTATTTTGTATGTAACCCTGCTGTAAAAAACCATCAGGGTAAGGTTCTTTTCTCTGTCAGAAAATGACTTACCATCATTTTTGAGGACTGCAAAAGTAAAAACATTTTTTTGATTTGCAAAAAAACCACTCCACATTTTTCAACAATCTTATTAACTATGGGTTACAACCCACCCAAAAACCGCAGGAAAACATCCTTTTCAAGCAACAAGTCCTCCCCTTTGCTTTCTTTTCCCCCGGATTCATCACTCTGCTCAAGCCCTGTATTTACTGTATGGTGATCACCATCCGAATCCACTTTGTATTCCTCATAAACCAGCACCCCGGTGTTCCCTTTGAAGGCCTGATCCCTGGTTAAAAGCAGGAAGCCCAGGTCTTCAAATGCTACGGCATTGATCAGAAAAACCGACTTATTGTATTCATAATGATTGAAATACCTGCTGTGGTTGATGAAATGGCCATACACCGAAAGGGCCTCTTTCAGAGCCGAGAAATCATAATGCTCCGGCACTTTCAGCGATTTGATGCTCCTGAACGATCTTCCGTAAAAGTTACAGATGCCGGCGGCTGTTTCCTTCAGTGCCTGCTCCGGTTCCTCACCTGTCAGAATGACAGTTGTCCCGCTATAGCTCAGATACAGGTGCGGCCACTGACGAAAATAGTCTGCCACATCCGTTTTCTGTAAGGCATTGACGAAGACGATGCCATCAAACCGGGGCAAGGGCCCATCGGCTATCACCAAACTGCCGGATACCCTTTCCGGAATCCCCATCAGATATTCCAGCAGGGTCCTGTACAGGCGGACGCTCTTTTCAGGAAGCTTCACGATACAGTGATATCCTGCCACTGCCGCAAACAACACCTCCCCGGCCCCTTCGAGCGGCGCTCCGGGATTGATGATCAAAGCCAGGGTCTTCTGATTTGTTATCCCCTGTTCCCGAGCATGGTTGGCAGAATTCCAAGGCATTGTCCTGAGCCCCGAAGCCAGATGACGAAGCGATTCATGAATGAACTCCCGGGTGTACCAGGAATCCGTATTGTGGTAATCACTGATGAACTCGACCAGGTCAGTTCCCTGCCAGATCAGCGGATCCGCACCGGTGCTTTCGGCCTGAAGCAGTAAGTCTATTCTGTCGGCCATCATTGCAAACTCAGTTTTGCGGCTGTGCAGGTCGGTGGTCATTTTAGTCTGTGTATATTTGGTCACAAAATTATTCAAAAGATTTTCCGTTAAAGATACAAACTGCAAACCACATTCTGTGTCAAAGAAAATTACCCCGGTCATCCTGATATTGGCCATGCTTCTTTCTGTCCCCCTGAAAGCCCAGCTGCCAGCCGCAGGGGTCAGTCAGTCGGAACTCTCGGTCCTCCTCGACAGTCTCCGCAGGATCAGGACCGATTCTGCCCGCCTGCGTCTGAACGAAATATTCTTTAACAAAGTCCGGGCGGCATTGTCCTCCGGAGCTCCCACCCTCTCAGGGCTGGATTCGGTGAACATCACGAAAACAGGCACCGAAGACGGCAGAATCCGCATCATCACCTGGAACATAATGCAGAACAACGGAGAGAACCTTTACTGCGGATTCATTACCGATCAGCAGCAACAGCGCATCTTTCCGCTGAACATCCGGAAATCGGAACCTGTACTGGACGAAAACCAGGTTTTCACCTCCGGAAACTGGCCGGGGGGAATCGTCTACAAAATCATCGACCGCAAAATGGGCAACCAGGCCAGGTACACTTTGCTGGTATGGGATGGGCTCAACAGAAGGGAATCGCGCAAATACCTGGATGTGCTTACCTTCGACAAACAAGGCAATCCGGCTTTCGGGTCCGGCATTTTCAAAACCATGG
>CALMDN010000200.1 GCA_937864935.1 uncultured Bacteroidales bacterium | reverse complement strand
GCTCAGACCGGTGGCATTTTTGTGCTGAGTTCAGTACCGGATCCGGAAAACTACATCACCTATTTTATGAAAATAGAGAATGTACGGTTCAGACAAAAGGTAGTACCGGGAGATACCATTCTTTTTCATCTTGAGCTGATCTCACCGTTCAGACGCGGAATAAGCCATATGCGCGGAACAGCCTATGTCGGAAACAAGATCGTTACCGAAGCTGAACTTATGGCCCAAATTACTAAAAAACCAACCATCTGAGATGAATCAACCCCTCGCATATGTGCATCCACAGGCAAAAGTGGCTAAAAATGTCGTTATAGAACCTTTTGTCAACATCGAGAAAAATGTAGAAATTGGCGAAGGTACCTGGATAGGCTCCAATGTTACCATTATGGAAGGAGCCCGCATCGGGAAAAACTGCAAGATTTTTCCGGGCGCAGTAATTGCCGCCATCCCCCAGGATCTCAAATTCAACAACGAAGACAGCATTGTGCGCATTGGCGACAATACGGTAATCCGTGAATTTGTTACCATTAACCGCGGTACAAAAGCCAACTATGAAACCGTGGTCGGCAACAACTGTCTGCTGATGGCCTATGTGCATGTGGCACATGACTGTATCGTGGGCAACAATGTGATTCTGGCAAACGCTGCCACCCTGGCCGGCCACATCACAGTTGAAGACTGGGCCATCATCGGCGGGCTCTCAGCCGTACACCAGTTTGTGAATATTGGATCCCATGTAATGATCTCAGGTGGTTCACTGGTACGCAAGGATGTACCGCCTTTTACCAAGGCAGCCCGCGAACCGCTCTCTTATGTCGGCATCAATTCTATCGGACTGAGAAGAAGGGGATATACCGCCGAAAAGATCAACGAGATTCAGGATATTTACCGCTACATCTACCTTCGTGGCAACAATGTAAGTCAGGCTCTGGAGTATATTGAAGCGAACCTTCCCGCCACTTCCGAACGCGATGAAATCATCTCCTTCATCTCCAAGTCGAGCCGGGGCATCATGAAGGGTTATGCCAAACAGTTCTGATCTTCTGCAAATTCTGCCATTTTCATAATCACCCCATCGCACCTTCTGCGGTCACTCTCTGCCCATGCTGGAAATACACCTCGAAAAAGCCGGAAAACAATACAACGACGATTGGATCTTCAGCAATCTCGACCTGAGTCTGACGTCAGGAAGTGCAACGGTGCTTCTCGGTTCCAACGGATCCGGAAAATCAACGTTGCTGCAGGTGATCTCTTCTGCCATTGCCCCTACTGCCGGAAACATCACCTATCAGCATAAAGGCAATGCCATCAGGCCGGAACATGCCTTCAGGCTGATGTCTATCGCTGCTCCCTATATCGAACTCATCGAAGAGTTTACCCTCACCGAAATGATCTGCTTTCACCGGAGGCTGAAACCCCTGATCAGAAACATGTCAACAGTTGAACTGATCAAGGTTTGCCAGCTGGAGAGCAATTCCGAAAAGCCCCTGAAGTATTTTTCATCGGGGATGAAACAACGCATCAAACTGGCCCTGGCCATCATGAGCGACACCCCGGTATTGTTGCTGGATGAACCGGTATCGAATCTGGATCATGCGGCTATTTACTGGTACAAAGAGTTGATAAGCAAAAATATAAATAACCGCCTGGTGGTGGTTAGCTCGAACTCCATTGACGATGAATTCCATTTTTGCACCCAACAGGTGAAACTGGAGGATTACAAAAAAGCACCCATGAAAGAATCGCTGGCTTATTGACCGCAGCGCGACATACATTCAGATGAAATTTGTATTTGGCTTTGAAACAGAAATACATACCTTTGCACCCTCAAAAATAAACAACCCTTTTTATGGCAACAACCGCAGATTTTAAGAATGGCCTCTGCATTGAATTTAACGGCGAATTGTTCTCAATTGTTGAATTTCAGCATGTTAAGCCAGGTAAAGGAGCTGCCTTTGTAAGAACCAAGCTTCGCAACCTGAAAACAGGAAAAGTTATACCCAATACATTCAGTGCAGGTGTAAAGATTGATGTTGCCCGCGTTGAACGCAGGCCTTACCAGTTTCTATATAAAGACGATAACGGATACAACTTCATGCACAGCGAGACCTACGATCAGGTAAGCATTGAAGAAGCCCTGATAACAGCTCCGCAGTTTCTGAAAGAAGGGCAGGGTGTTGAGATTATGTTTCATGCAGAAACAGAAACCCCGCTGACCTGTGACCTTCCCCCGTTTGTAGAACTCACTGTAACCTATACAGAACCGGGTCTGAAAGGCGATACTGCTACCAATACCCTGAAACAGGCTACGGTCGATACAGGCGCCGTGGTATTCGTTCCGCTGTTCATTTCCGAAGGCGAACGGATCAGGGTGGATACCCGTACCGGTGACTATTACGAAAGGGTAAAATCCTGATTGTTTCAAATTATCAAAATACCGGGCCATTGTTTTCAAAGCCCGGTTTTTTTTACCATAAATCTTCAAAATGAAATTATCACCATCCATTCGCCTTCAGGATCTGGCAGTTATGCTGGATGCAACATTCTCGGGTGATCCTGATTTCGGGATCAGCGGTCTCAATGAAATACACATGGTTGAGGCGGGTGACCTCACTTTTGTGGATCATCCGAAATACTATGCCAAAGCGCTCAACTCGAAAGCCACCACCATCATTATCAACAAAGAAGTAGAATGTCCTGCCGGCAAAGCGCTGATATTCCATCAGGATCCCTTTGCAGCCTATGTTTCGCTTGTAAAAAAATTCAGGCCGTTTGAGCCTGCCCTGGCTGCCGTTGCTCCATCTGCCATCATTGGCGAAGGTACCGTAATCCAGCCCAATGCCTTTGTCGGTAACCATGTCACCATCGGGAAAAACTGCATCATTCATGCCAATGTAAGCATCTATGATCACACCGTAATCGGCGACAACGTGATCATACAGTCAAATTCCGTGATTGGTGGCGATGCTTACTATTTCCAGCGAAAACCTGAAGGGTATCGCAAATTTGAATCCTGCGGCCGTGTGGTAATCAGCGATAACGTTGAGATCGGAGCGCTCTGTGCCATCGACAAGGGCGTATCAGGAGATACTTTCATTGGCAAAGGGACGAAATTCGACAACCATGTTCAGGTGGGCCACGATACCTACATCGGCAACAACTGCCTGATCGGTTCGCACTGTGCCATTGCCGGGGTTACAAGGATTGAAGATGATGTGATTCTCTGGGGCAAGGTTGTTGTGAACAAAGACCTGGTAATCGGGAAAGGAGCCATTCTTCTTGCAACTTCAGGTGTCGACAAGAGCCTTGAAGGTGGAAAAACCTACTTTGGCAACCCTGCAGATGAAGCCCGTAAAAAATGGCGTGAACTTGCTGCACTGAGACAACTTCCCGGTTTACTCTCTGCCCTCGGTAAAGAAAATCCGGTGATCACTGCTGGCAAAGACTAGCAAAGCAGCGCAATCTGCCTTGACCATTCGTTTCTGTTTTTCAGACGGAAACGCAGCTTTAACCCATTACCGGTTACCAGCTCTATCCCGGCCGGAATAACGGTCAGGATATTGTAGAGCAGAATGTCCCTGATTTCATGTGGCATCAGTTCAAATCCTCTTTTCTCACCTTCTTTGGCTGAGGGTTTAAAATACAATCGCTGATTCGTGAGTATCAGTTTTCCTCTGGTACTGTCGCTCCCGTGTGAGTGCAGTGTATCGGTAGCCTTGATCACAACTTCATTGGCTTTCAGGTCTATTCTCATGGTGATGTTGTTTTAGTGTCATCATTCCAAACAATGTGCCGCAGTCTATCTTGCTGTTTCCGTGGTTATTACAAAATGTTCCCGCAAATACAGGAATCAGATAGTTCAGGAACGTACACCCCACTGTTCAATGCCGGATGATATGCAGGAATGGTCGCTTATTAAGACACATTTCCACCACAAAAGTTACACAAAAAAAAAGGAAAACAGAAACGGGGCTACTGGCCGGGCTGGCTACCGGCCGGCTGAGCCTCCGGGATTTCAGCAAGGACCTGATCTTTATCCTTATGGTACAGGTCCATGGCTACAATCATGGCAAAGAAACCCCAGAAAGGGACGGAGGCTTTGTCGGTGTCGAGGAAATTATTCAACAGGCCATGCACGAAATAGGTGATAAGGGCAAGTACAGATATGAGGCTGAACAGCCTTATCTGTGGATCTTTCGCGCTGCGATACACCCGGATTCCGTAAATCAGGATTACCACTATCAGTGAAAAGACACTCAGCAGACCGGGAATACCCTGTTCGGATAGTGGTCCGATGTACTCACTGTGTGCATTCCCCAGATCCCCGGCATTGGTGCTGATAATGGTTCTTTCCTTTGACCGCTGGAACGGAGCATAGATAAACTGGTATGTTCCGGGGCCCCATCCCAGCAACGGACGTTCGCTGAACATACGGAAAGCCGATTGCCAGCGGTTGATACGCTCCAGGTTCGAGGCATCCGAAGAAATGTTGTAAATGGACTGTACGTGTTCGATAAAATTCGCCGAAGAATCCTGCTTGTTCTTCTCAAGAGCGTAAAGTATCTGATTTTCAAAAATATAAAATACAGCGACCAGACCCACCAGGCCGATGAATATCCAACGGAACCTGATCTTGTAAACGATCAGCACAATAACGCCAATGGCGAAAATCAGGCTTACCCAGGCTGCACGGCTGAAAGAGAGGTAAAGGGCTCCCAAAAGAACAACAGACACAAGCAACGCGTATAGCCGGTAGGTACGGCTTCTTGATTTATTGAATGCGTAACCGGTAAAAACCGGGAGGAAAAAAGCGAGGATGGCTCCGTAAGCCGTATGGTCGTTGTAAAAGGGCTTCATTACCCAATGTCCCTGCTTCTCTGCAAAACCGTATTCTGCATGGTGAAGGGTTGTATATATAACAACAATAACCAGAGCAGCGGCATAAAGCCAGTTAAAGCGGGTGATGTTGCGGGGGTCTTTGAACAAGGTAATCCCCAGCAGGTAAAACGGTACAACAAACCAGAGCCTGGCCAGCAGAAATTTAAAAGATACAAGAGGCATTTCGCTGGTGATGCTGGTAATCAGCAGCCACACCAGGTTAACAAGAATAACGATGGTTACAGGATGCTTTAATATTCTCACATCGAAATTCCCGTTAAACAGTGTCTTCAGCAAAAACAGCAGCAAAACACCGACCATCAGGGGTTCAGAAGGCAGAGAAATCCCGATGCCCAGTTCAGAGTCGGCTATATTAACAGAAAGTGGTGTAAGGAAGACAATCAGCAGCATCAGTTTATCGAGCCAGAAAACATACATCAGCGCGACAACAATGGCAACAGGTATCAGAAAACCAAGATAGAGTTCCTTTACAAGCAGCATGCTGTTAAGCAGGATGAACAATCCGCTTAGCAAATAAAACCATTTGAGTTTGCTGTTTGTAAGATTCATGATCGTTTTGATTACAGAAAATAATCAAAATCAACCTGCAGAGAGGTTCTTCAGTTCATCATTGATCCTGCGGTTCTCTGCAACCGAAATAACAACCACTGCAAAAAAGAGGGAAGCAAACACTGAATAAAGTACAATGAGCCACCTGACCGGATAAGCTTTCTTGTCGGCAACTACAGGAGGGGTTACCAGGTTGGTATAGGTAAACTCTTTCTGCGCATCGTAGAAGGCCTGATCATATTTCAGTTCAAATTCAGCATAATTGTGGAGAATATCGTTCCTGCGCTGGGTCAGAATAGCCATCTCACCTGCTTTCTGTTCGAAATTTGATTTCATGCGCAATACATCCTTCATATTGATGTTCGTTGAGTTCGAGCCATCAACAGTGCGCAGGTAACCACGGGTTATTTCGCGTGCCTGTGATTCATAATCAATCAATTCGTAATTCTGGCGAAGGTATGACAGCTGTTTCTCAATACTGTCGAGTTGCGCACGCTGCACCTGAAGGGTGCGTCCGATGCTCAATACCACCTCGAAGTACTTATCGCGGTGAATTTTCTGGATTTTCTTGTTGCAGAATTCAATGATTGCATTCACCATGTCGTTGGCCAGCTGGGGATCGGTGTCGGTCACCTCAATTTCAATGGACTCCCACTGAGTCTTGTTGATCTTCACATTTTCATTGTAAAGATTGGCCATTGCTGACTGGTAGTAGCGGTAGCTGCTGTCAATTTTATAATGACGAGCCAGGTCGAATTTTTTGATAACACTGTCACGGATGTCTCTCGACATCAGCCATTGCAGCATCTGCTCCGATTCACTTTCATCAGAATAAGGTGCAATATTTGAAGGATAAATCAGGGCAAACGATTTGAACCTTGGTTTGATAAAAAATGAACCTGAAAATATAAAGGCAAAAAAAGCTGCCACAGATGCAATAATGATCAGGTGCCATCTCCATTTGATAAAAATTTTCATCAGATGGATATTACTGAAGTAGTTTTCCATGGTTGGCTTAATATTGTCCATTACGCGGAAATTGATTCTTTGCTTCGGTGGAAATGAAGTTTTTTTTTTAACAAGTCTGGTTTGGCAAACTTCTCAAGACCAATAATAACCAGAACCGACAGGAAAAAGGCAGCAATTGTAGCCACGAGTACAATGATCCAGCGAACAGGATAAGACTTTTTTTCTGCTTTGAATGCAGATTCTACCACAAATTTCTGGGGAAGGTTTTCCTGGGCATCTACTTTGGCTTCCTCATACCGGGCTTTCAGGTAACTGAGCTGTTTCTTCTCATGCTCAAGCTGATCACGCAAAGAGACATAGGCTCCCCCATATTCAGCCAGCACACTCAGTTTATCCTCCAAGGCTTTGATTCCACGGGTATTGCCTCTGGCAACTTCAATGGCCAGCTGCTGTGTGATCATCTCGGACTGAGACTCGTAATCAAAAACACCGGCTTCCCTGATCTTTTTCAGAGAATCTTCCATGCGCGATATTTCGTCCTGCAGCCGGTTGTATTCCTGCTCAACAATTTTAAATCCCTTAATGGCCCTTTCACGTTGCATGGCATTTTTGGTGGAATCGAGCAGTTCTGAAATGGTATTTGCAATATCAGCAGCCATTTGCGGGTCCTTGTCAAGAACCGTAATCTTCACTGCCATAAACTCTGTGCGCCTGAAAGTAATGTTACTTTCGTATTCCTTATACAGACTGGTGTACTTGTACTTTGAATCATTGCTGATGCCGTAGTGTTTCATCAGGTCAAACTTCTTCACCACCTTGTCACGTATCACACTCGAACTGAGTATCTGCAGCATTTGTTCAGTCTGCTCATCCTCTCCAAACTCAAGAATGTCGGATTTGGCAGCCGGCTGATCGGTAAGCAGGGCCTTCGAAACAGAATTGCTTGAAACAGGAAATAGAACTACCGTTGATTTGTAGAGAGGTGTGATGAAGATGGGTGATGAGAATACAGAAGCCAGAACAGCTGCTACTATACTAATGATTATCAGGTGCTTACGCCAGTTGTATAAAAACATTCCAAGGCTGGTCGAGTCAAAATCCCTGATCTCTGATAACTTATTCTCCGACATATAGGAATGTTAGTTCGGTTTGGAGGGTCAAAGGTATAGAAAAATATTTCTTAATCACCGGGTCAGCAGAAATATCTATGCAGGAGTTTTGCTTCCACCGACGATTCTGATGAAATTCCCGATATCGAGCAGCTTCAACCCCATGGCAGTGAGAACTGAGAGCGCAGCCATCAGCAGGAAAGACTTCACCCAGAAAAGACCGAGGGAGGTGCTGATCAGGTTGAGCAGGACCACCACGATGACAAAAACCACCAGAGAAACCAGATAGCGCAGATTTACCCTGAACCGGAAGATCATCTGGGCAAGGATTACCTGTACGATGGCCATGGAAACCTGGGTTATCAGACTGGCCCATGCAGATCCGAGTGCCCCGTAGGCCGGAATAAGGATCAGGTTCATCACGATGTTGAGCAGCATACCCAGTGCAGCAGCAAGATTGAGCATTTTCAGGCTGCCGTTGGCCGTGAGCAGGGTCCCGAACACGTAGGTGGTGGATATTGCAACAAAACATCCCATCAGCACTGCAAATACCGATGCCGATTCCTGAACGTAGTTTTCATACATCAGGTCCATGAGCTCAACCCGGTAAAACGCCGAGCCTGTTGCAAGAATCACCGAGCTGACAAACAGGATGGAAAAGGATAACCTCACCAGATTCTCCAGTCCCGGGCCTTTCTTGATCAGACGGGCAAAGAGGGGCAACAGCAGCACTGAAAACAGGTATGCGATGTTGTTGGAGGCATCGAGCAAACGGTAAGCATGTGCATAAATGCCAGCCTGAATGTTGCCTTCATTCCCTGACAGCATCCGCTTGATCATCACTGTATCAAAGCGGTTGTAGAATGTCATCAGCAGAAACAGCAAGGCAAATGGCAGGCTCTGCTTAAGAATCATCATAAAAAAAGCTGAATTCCAGTTAAGCTTCCTGAATGAAGCCTTTTTCATGACAATAATAAAAGCAATGAAAGCAGTGATGATGTAGGAGATCGTCTGGGTATAAACAAACCACTCAATCCTGAATTGCTGATGGGTGATATTGCCCCAGAGCAGCACACTGCAGATGGCAATCATCAGCACCCTGTCGAGTACCGAGAGCAGGCTGTCGGTCTTGAACAACAGCAGGGCGGAAATATTGGACCGCAGATAGAGAATCAGAGAGATAAAAAACTGATTCAGCGCCAGCAAAGCCAGAATCCACAACTCATTGCCCCTGAATCCCCATAACAGACCAACAGAAAAAGTCAATATAAAATAAACGATGGCCAGTAAGAACTTTATGATCAGGATTCCTGAGAAGTGTTTGTTCAGAAGCTGTGAATTCTGAGCGATATTCCGGTTGTTGAAGTTGGTGATCCCGAAATCGAGCAGGATATTGAACAGAAAAGAAAAATTAAACACAACGAAATAGAATCCGAAGTCCTGGGCACCTACCACATTCTGCACAGTTCTGTCAATGCCAAAAATCCAGAATGGCTTGATGAGCAGATTGAGCAAAAGAAGGAAACCCAGGTTGGTCAGAAATTTTCGCTGCATTGCATGGTGAAACTCCTCGAGAGCTTCGTTAACAGGTTTACGGGATGCAAATAATCCCGTTACTGAAGATTAATAATTATAAATTTGCGCAAAAATATCATTATTCCTGATCATTACAAGCCTTCACACGCTGAATAAATCAGGCGGACAAAACTTAAGGAATTGAAGATCGCTGTAAACACTCGGTTGTTGCTTCACGGAAAGCTCGAAGGTATCGGCTGGTTCAGCTATGAGAATCTGAAAAGAATCACCCGGTCGCATCCTGAGCATACCTTTATCTTCATTTTCGACAGGCCCTGGCATCCTGAGTTTGTCTTTTCTGACAACGTAAAGCCGGTGGTGATGTGGCCGCCTGCCCGTCATCCGCTGCTCTATTTTATCTGGTTTGAGATCTCTGTAAGGATCCTTCTTAAAAAGGAAAAAGCCGACATTTTTCTGTCACCCGACGGCTATCTGTCGCTGGGGACAAAGATTCCTTCCATTGCCGTTTTCCACGACCTGAATTTTGAGCACTACCCGGCCGATCTGCCGGTTGCTGAAAGGTTCTATTACCGAACCTTCTTCAGGAGATATGCCCGCAAAGCCAGCCGGATTGCCACTGTATCTGAATTTTCAAAATCGGATATAGTTAAACAGTATGCCGTTGATCCTGAAAAAATTACGGTAGTCTACAATGGTGCCAATGAAAGCTATGCGCCGGTAAGCACCGAAACTGCAGCGGCTATCCGGGTGCGGTTTACGGGGGGCAGACCCTATTTCTTCTTTGTAGGGGCGCTTCATCCGCGTAAAAACCTGGTTAACCTCTTCAGGGCCTTCGATCTCTTTAAAGAAAAAGACCGCAGCGACACCGTACTCCTGATTGCCGGAGCCCGGAAATGGTGGACCGGTGAAATCGCTGAAGTCTATGATCAGATGAAATTCCGCAAGGATGTTGTGTTTGCCGGCCGACTCGAATCCGGTGATATGCGTTCTGTGATGGGGTCGGCCATTGCACTTACCTATGTGTCGTACTTCGAAGGTTTCGGAATTCCGATCGTTGAGGCCTTCCGCTGCGGCACCCCGGTGATTACCTCCAATGTTACATCCATGCCTGAGATTGCCGGAGATGCAGCCCTGCTGGTTAATCCTTTCGATCCGGCCGACATCGCAGCTGCCATGACCAGCATCGCAGTCAACCCGGCACTGCGCGAACAACTGACTGAAAAAGGTAGTCAAAAGGCAGCAGTCTTTACCTGGGATAAATCAGCTGAAAGGCTCTGGAATTGCATTGAACAGGTAATCAGACTGAAGCAGTAGAACCCTGCCTGCCAAGGGTCACCCGGCTTACCAGAATTACAGCACTAAAAGCCACTACAAACGAAACAAACCGCACCGAAATCATCTGGTCGAGCCAATGGATTTCTGTCCAGATTACAGTTGATACAGCTCCTGTGATCATACCGGCCAATACACCCTGCCAGGTAGTTTTCTTCCACCACAACATCAGCAGTATTGCCGGTCCGAACGACGAACCCAATCCAGCCCAGGCATAGGAGACCATTGAAAAGATCAGCTTCTCTGAAGTAACTGCGATGACAAAGGCCGCCAACCCCACCGAAAGCGTAACCAACCTGCTCAGGTTAACCATCGCTTTCGGCGAAAGCTTCAGCCGGAGCACATGATGACAGAAATCTTCGGCCACCGTTGAAGAGACTACCAAAAGCAGGCTGTCGGCTGTTGACATCATGGCTGCTATGGCTGCCGAAATCAGAATTCCGGCAATCCATGCAGGCATCAGGTCGGTAGCCATCTGCGGCATGATGCGTTCGGCATCCGCAAAGAAATTGTCTCCGTACATGGCTGTTCCCAGGATCCCGATGGCTATGGCACCTGCAAAAGCAGGTATGGCCCATACAAAGGCTATGCGCCGGCTGATTTTCATCTTCTCCGGGTCGCCGATCGACATAAATTTGGTAAGCAGGTGGGGCTGGCCCATGT
>CALMDN010000199.1 GCA_937864935.1 uncultured Bacteroidales bacterium | reverse complement strand
CCATGTGCCTGGTTTCGCATGGATTTCTCATCGAATCGGCGGTTATGAAAAGAACCGGATCTTCTGTGCTAAGGATGGTGGCCCTGCGGCTTACCGGCAGTTTTATTGTTGCCTGGTTGCTGAACCTGATGATGCCCGGCAAAATGGCTGCCGAAACCATCACCATAGCAGCAACGCAGGTTGATTTTCAGTCAGCACTCTTTCACTGGCTTACCTCCATTACTTCAACGGTGATCAAAATACTGGTCCTGGTGAATTTACTGCTGATCTTTCAGCAGATCATGGAAGAGTTCGGCTGGATCAGTGCCATCAACAAACCCTTGTCTCCGTTGATGAAAGCATTTGGCCTGCCCGGGAGTACGACCCTATCGTGGGTGGTTGCCAACCTGATCGGGCTGGCCTATGGTTCGGCGATCATGATTGATCAGCGTGAAAAAGGCAACATGAGCAGGAAGGATGCCGACCTGCTCAACCATCATGTGGCTGTGTCGCACTCACAGCTGGAAGACCCCCTGCTTTTTATTACCCTTGGCTATACCCTGCACTGGCTGATCTGGCCCCGGGTACTGCTGGCCCTTGGTGCCGTCTGGCTCAGTAAGCTCGAGCTGAAAATCAGAAATTTATAGATTAAACAAAATGCATCTGACGTTTGTCAACCCAGATGAACAGACGCAAACTTGAAAAAGCAAACTGTGAAAAATTATACTTCCCAGACCACTATAATGCTTTATTTGATGAGTTTTCCCGTCAGCAGGTCGATCAGCGGCTGGTTCTTATGGTTGGGATCCGGCAGGGTTCCATAACCGTAATACAACCCGAAACTATCCTCGTGGTAGGCATGGTAGCAGAATGACATGTTGTACTGAAAGGCCAGATCAATTACATCGCCCACCCAGCTCAGACCGCCCTTGTTGTTGATAAAGCAGTACATTCCGGCACCGAACTCACCAAGAAACAGCGGCACCTGCCTGGTTTCAGACCATTCTTTGACCTTGCCCAGACGAAAAGCCAGCATTTCACGGTTACGTGATAAAACCGGGTCGGGTGTGGACAGGAAATCGATCCGCAGCTTGCAGGATGATCCTGCAGCAAGCTGTTCGCCTTTCATCCAGCCACAGATCTGGTAGCTGTAGCCCTGCTTTGGCACAAAGGCTGCTGAATAATTACTCATGTTGCAGTCGGAGCCGGCGCCGCTGATGAAAAGGCTCTGGCTATGACTGTGCCCTTCCATGGCCAGGCCGCCCGTTCCTGAACCATCGCTGCTCCAGTAATACCATCCTCCCGCCTCATCGAGCGGTGAGCTGATCACATCGCGGACATAAAACCCGGCCTCATTGTATTCCCTGATCACAAGATCATCGAACAGGACCCTGCCACCCACCTTCGCGCCGACCAGTGCCGGTATCCCGATATTCATCTCCGGATCGCTGATCCTGAACCTGACGCCTTCATACCAGGTCCAGGGTTTATCCCCGGCCGGGAAAGACGGGTTGCTGAAGGTTGCTGTATACCAGGTGTGGTTGGTAAACGTAATGATGTTTGTATCGGGATATGCCCCGCCATCGCCCAGTCCAGCCCAGTCGAACAGCTGATGCGTGTAACTGTGCGGCTCGTAAAAATGAAATTCAGCCACCTGATTGTCGTCGTTCACCAGTGGAAAGTTCAGGTTTTCATCTTCGGCATAATTTCCCTTGATGTAGATGGCCTTTTCGATGAAAAGAATGTGTTTCCTGTCGACCGCCCTGATTGAGTCGGCAATGCGCTGGGCCAGATGCTGCCACTGCTGCACAGAAAGGGTGGGCACCGGTTCGTTCAGAATGCCGAAGCCTGCAATCTGCGGCTCACCGGCGTAACGGGCTGCAATGGCTTTCCAGAGGGCCACCAGCCGGTTCTGATTCTCTGCTTCATTCCAGAGGGCATCGCCATTCCCCTGTGACTGATAACCTCCCTGTGGTGCGTGCATGTTGAGGATCAGCCGGATGCCATATTTCCGGGCCCAGGCAATGTTCAGATCAATCCAGTCCCATCCGGTTTGCTTATAGGCATAAGGGGCGGCATCGCTTTCGAATGTCCGGTAATTCAAGTAAAACCGGATCACATTCATGTTCATGGCCTTCACCCTGGCAAAATCAGCTTCGTTGTGGTGGGTTGCCGGAACCTCGTTTTCACTCCAAACCTCGTTACCGAAGGCAACACCCTTCAGCAGCACCATCTGACCTTTTCCGTCAACAATGTCTGTGCCCGATGTTTTCAGGAAATCCGGTCCTGACTGGCCATCATCAGGATGATCCTTGCGGCATCCTGCGAAAGCCAGTAACACCAGGAGTACCATCGGAAGTCTGTATAGTTTCATGTTATTTATCGGGTAAATACCACATCAGAAGCAGTTGAAAATGCTCAATCCGAATGAAAGTAAAAATCTATTGTACCGGGTTCTTCAACCGGCTGTGCCTGCTTCCGTAGACGAAATAGAGTGCCAGTCCGACCACCAGCCAGATCAGGAACCTCAGCCAGTTGGTGATGCCCAGCTGCGACATCAGGTAGAAATTGGTGATCAGGCCCAGGGCAGGAATCAGCGACAGCTCCTTCTTTACGGAGATCCAGGTCACCGAGAAGGCAACAATCAAAAAAGTAAAGTGGGGTATTTTGTGTTTTGCCACCTCCCAGAACGATTCACCGGGCTGACGGGCAAAATCAAACAGGGCGAAAAGGTCTTCTGCATCGAGGTTGCGCATCAGCACGAAAACAATGATCCAGATTACAGGCAGCCAGTAACGGCTGTTGATGAAGGGCACCCTGAAACGACCACTGCCTTTGCTGCCGAGGTTGCCAACCGGCGTTTTTTTCCCATCCAGTATAAGGATACCACCGGAAACAAGCACAAAAGCAAACAAGGTACCTATGCTGGTGAGGTCGGTAACTTCGGTGAGGTTCATAAACAGGGTGGGCACAGCCACCAGAATTCCGGTTATGATGGTTGAAAATCCGGGCGTTTTGTATTTCGGATGCAGTTTCGAAAATACCGGTGGCAGCAGTCCGTCGCGGCTCATACTCATCCAGATGCGGGGCTGCCCCACCTGAAACACCAGCAGAACGCTGGCCATCGCGATCACGGCGCTGAGGGCGATGATGCCCGACAATTTTGTCAGGTGCAGTTTATCGAACACGAAAGCCAGGGGGTCGCTCACCCCAAGGAGGTGATAGCTGACCATCCCTGTAAGCACCAGGCTGATGGCCACATAAAGCACAGTTGTAATGATGAGTGAGTAGATCATGGATCGGGGCAGATCGCGTTGCGGATTCCTGCACTCTTCGGCAGTGGTTGAAATGGCATCAAACCCGATGTAGGCAAAGAACACACCGGAGACTCCCTTCAGCACCCCTCCGATGCCATTGGGGGCAAACGGGCTCCAGTTGCCGGGATCAACATAAAAAGCACCAACAGCAATAACCATCAGCAAAATGGCCACTTTCAGCAGCACCATGATGTTGCCGGCACGCTTCGATTCTCGGATTCCCCTGAAAACGAGCCAGGTGATGAGTACAACAATCCCAAAGGCCGGCAGGTCGGCGATGATCCGCACCCCTCCGATAGCGGGGGCCTGGGTCCAGGCTCTCCAGGCTTCGGCCAGACTTTCCGGAAGCGCTGAAAACGAAGTTCCGCCGGCCAGAAGGTTCTCAGCTTCGGCAAAACCACGTGAAGCACTCAGGTAGTCTATGGCAAAAAAGTCGGGGATATGAATCCCCAGTCCGGAAAGCAACCCGCAGAAATATCCGCTCCATGAAATGGCTACGGCAATGTTTCCGACAGCATACTCCATGATGAGATCCCAGCCGATGATCCAGGCGACCAGTTCACCAAAACTGGCATAGGCGTAAGTGTAGGCACTTCCGCTGATGGGTATGGAGGAAGCAAACTGGGCATAGCACAAGGCAGAGAACCCGCAGGCAATGGCTGAAAACACAAAAAGCAGCGATACGGCGGGCCCTCCGGCGGCAGCGGCACTGCCGATGGTACTGAAAATACCGGCCCCGATGATGGCGGCGATGCCAAAAGATGTAAGGTCCCTGACCCCAAGATCCTTGCGCATGGATTGACCGGCTGAAGCTTCATGACCTGCATGATCGAGGATCATCTGCACCGATTTGCGGCGGAAGAGTTGTTTGAACTGCACCAGTGGCTGCTTTATAGTTGAACCAAACGTACAAGAAAAAATTGATCTGCGCAAGTTAACCGCAAGGATGAAAACCTGCCGGAAGTGCACTGGAAATCTTTAAGGGAGTGGAAGTCAAAATAAAAGTAAACAAAAATTCCATAAATCCCCGGTCGGACTTGCCGGAAAGCCGGATCTCATGCCGGTTTTTCAGCACTTTTCAACAGAAACAATACCCTGGTTCCGGTTGGCTCCCCGCTTTCATTGCTCATATCTTCAATGGTAAAGGTATAAGCTGCGTGATGAATTTTGTTAAAATAATCGAGCCGCTCCCGGGCAAACTGAATACCCAGCGAATCCCTTTTAAAGGTTTTTTTCTCACTCTGCAAACGGGCATTCTCCCGGCCGATGCCATTGTCGGTGATCGCAAGTCTGATTTCGCCCGGCTTTCCACCGACGTCTATTGAAATACTCCGTTTACCTTCCTTTTGCATTAATCCGTGCCACAAGGCATTCTCGATAAAGGGCTGAAGAATGAGGGAGGGTATACGTGCAGAACTCAGATCTATGGCAGGATCGGTTGTAAGAATGAACTCAACCGACTCCTCAAATCTGATGTTTTCGATACTCATATAAAGCACAATGGTTTCCAGCTCATCGTTCAGGGCCACACTGTCGGTTCTTGAGCCTTCAAGAATTTTGCGGATCAGTTTGGCAAATTTGTTCAGGTAATAGATCGCCTTCTCCTTGTTGTTGTCGATCAGGTAAGCCTTGATGGAATTGAGGGCATTGAAGATAAAATGCGGATTCATCTGACTGCGCAGTGCATCCAGCCGCAGTTGTGAAATTTCATGATCGTAAGCC
>CALMDN010000198.1 GCA_937864935.1 uncultured Bacteroidales bacterium | reverse complement strand
GGTAAGTTTATTTTCACGCAAAGCCGGCTACCATTTCGGCTGGGACTGGGGGCCGCGGCTCGTGACCTCAGGTATCTGGAGGCCCGCTTATCTGCGCTTTTCAGGAAATTCCAGAATCTCTGATCTGCTCATCGTTCAGAAGCCGGGTACAGCAAAACCTGCGCAGCTGACTGCCCGGGTAGAAACCGAAGCCATTACAGAGGACCGGTATACCCTTGCTGTGGAAGTTGATGGCGTCGTCCGCAGCAGCCGCGAAGTCACCCTTCAGGCAGGAAAATCAACACATGAACTCTCTTTTGATATAGAAAATCCTGAACTGTGGTGGCCCAACGGACTGGGAAACCAGAAATTGTATGCCGTTGTGGTGAAGCTGCTCAAAGGCAGTGAGGAGCTGAGCCGGTCGGAAACCATGACCGGACTGCGCACCATCAGGCTGGTGCGGACACCCGATAAAAAAGGGGGCGGGGAGAGCTTTTACTTCGAGGTTAACGGACGACCGGTGTTCGCCAAAGGGGCCAATTACATCCCCAACGATGTTTTCCTGCCCAGAGTTAAACCGGAAACTTATGAGTTTATCGTGAAGTCGGCGGCAGATGCCAACATGAACATGCTCAGGGTGTGGGGCGGAGGTATATACGAGAACGACCTGTTTTATCAGCTGTGCGACCGGTACGGCATCATGGTGTGGCAGGATTTTATGTTTGCCTGCAGCATGTATCCCGGCGATGATAAGTTTCTGAACAATGTGCGCATGGAGGCCGAAGACAACGTGAAGCGCCTGCGCAACCATGCCTGCATCGCTCTCTGGTGCGGTAACAACGAAATGGAAGTCGCCTGGGCAGAAGGACACGAAGGCAGGGGCTGGGGCTGGAAGGAGGCTTACACCCGGCAGCAGCGTGAAACCATCTGGAAAGCCTACGACACCCTGTTTCACCACATCCTGCCGGCGGTGGTTGAGCAACATGCCGGCAACCAGCCCTACTGGCATTCGTCGCCCTCGGCCGGCATGGGCAAACTGGCAGGCTACGAATCCAACTCCGGCGACATGCACTACTGGGGGGTGTGGCACGGACAGCATCCTTTCAGCGATTTCCGCAAATACAGGGCCCGTTTCATGAGCGAATACGGGTTTCAGTCATTCCCTGAGTTCAACAGCGTGAAGAAATACACCCTGCCTGGCGATTACAACATTGAATCGGAAGTCATGGCCTCCCACCAGCGGAGCGGCATCGGCAATCTCCGCATACGGCAGTACATGGAACAGGATTACCGCATACCGGCCGACTTCGAACACCTGCTTTATGTAGGTCAGCTGCTGCAGGCCGATGCCATCAGAATGGCCCTGAAAACCCACCGCAGCGACATGCCCTATTGCATGGGTTCGCTTTACTGGCAGATCAACGATTGCTGGCCGGTGGCTTCCTGGTCGGGCATCGATTATTACGGCAAATGGAAGGCCCTGCATTACTTTGCCCGCGAAGCCTGTAAGAATCAGGTGATCAGCGTTGTGGTGGATGAGGACAAACTGATGGTTTACGGGGTGTCTGACCTGCCTGAGAAAACCAGCGCCGTGCTCAGGCTCAACCTGGCCGATTTCAATGGACTGTCGCTCTGGAACCGCCCGGTGAAGGTGAGCCTTCCGGCCAACGGTGCTGCCCTCATTTACAGCATCGACCTCAGGGAACTCCCCCTGATCTACCGCGGGCAGGAGGTCTATCTTTCGGCAACCCTGGCGGTGGGTGCAAGGGAGCTGGACCAGGAACTGGTGTTTTTTGCAAAGCCCAAAGACCTGAAGCTCCCCGATCCGGGCCTCAGAACACGCATCAGCGATAAGGGAGATCACCTCGACATTGAAATATCCGCACAGAAACTCTGCAAAAACCTGATGCTGATCAGCGACAACACGGAGGTGAATTTCTCCGACAACTTCTTCGATATGCAGCCGGGCGAAGTGCGCACCGTAAGCTGCCCGAAAACCATGCGCTGGGAGGATTTTGAAAAGGGCTTCCGGACGTTGCATCTGCAGCAGACGATGCGGTAGTCTTT
>CALMDN010000197.1 GCA_937864935.1 uncultured Bacteroidales bacterium | reverse complement strand
TCATCCGATTTCCTTACTTTTGCTCAACCTGAAATTATAAGATAACTCTATTGGCCAGAAGAAGCTATTTACGCGACATTGCCAGTGTGTTCAGCACCAATGTTTTTACCCTCGTTTCTAACCTGCTGCTGGTTGTATTGCTGGTAAGAGCGCTTGGTCCTTCCGGCTACGGGCTGTATACCTCGGTGCTGGTGGTGCCCATGCTGGTGGTCAGTTTTTTTCAGATGGGAATCAGGGCCGGTTCAGTTTACCTGATCGGATCGGGCAAACACAGCGACGACACCATTGTTTCGGCGATATTGTCCATTCTGGTGCTTACATCGGCCGGCGGGATGCTGTTCAGCGGGCTGGCCTATTTTTTCGTCAATACCTCGGGCTACACCCTGCTGCTGATGGGACTGGCCCTGCTCACGATTCCGATGAGGCTGACGACTGTTTATGCCGGCGGGATATTTCTCGGTAAGGAGGAGATCCCTGAGGCCAATCTGATGAACTGGCTGGCTGGTTTGCTGATGCTGGTTTTTGCTTTCGTGCTTGTTTTCTTATTCCGGCTCGGACTGAACGGCGCCCTGTTCTCGCTCCTGGCCTCCAACGCGGTGGTGGCTGTGGTTGCCCTGTTCAGGTTGTTCCGGCGGTTTTCTGTCAGGATTACTTTCAGAAATCCGGTGGTGAAAGAGCTGCTGAAAACAGGGGTGGTTTACGCACTCTCGTTTCTGGTTATCCAGCTCAATTACCGCATTGATGTGTTGCTGCTGAAAGCCTTGTCAACACCGTCTGAGGTCGGCATCTATTCACTGGGGGTTTCGGTGGCCGAGCTGCTGTGGCAGGTCCCCATGGCCATCAGCATTGTTGTGATGAGCCGTACGGCCAACACAGCTGACCTTGAAGCCATGAATGTGAATACTGCCCGGTTGCTGAGGGTTTCCCTGGTCTTTGGACTGCTTATCTCATTTTTTATCGTTGTACTCTCACCCTGGGTGGTTCCGCTGGTTTTCGGGGAGAAGTTCCGGTCGAGTATTCTGGTGATGCAGGCCATCCTGCCCGGGATTCTGATGGTGATCATGTTCAGGATCCTGAGCGGGCAGCTTTCCGGTATGGGCCGCCCCGATGCGGCACTCAGGGCCTTCATCCCTGCACTGGTGCTGAATGTACTCCTCAACTACCTGTGGATTCCTGATTACGGTGCCACTGGTGCAGTAATGGCAACCAACCTCAGTTATTCCCTTGGCGCGGTGGTTTACCTGTTTGTCTATTCGAAAATCAGCGGTTACCCAATAAGGAAGATTCTGGTTTTCAGCAGGGAAGACTGGGGGTTTGTCAGCAGAATCATAGAAAAAGTTAAATCCCGATAAAATCCCAGAAATTTTCCTGTGAAATTGCCTGTGTTATGGCATTGGGATAATTCCTTGTAAACGTCAAAGGAAAACTCACCTATTTATTGGGATTCCATTTGATTTCAAAAGCCGATAATTGTCCGTTTGTTTCTTCCAGATAGTCTATTTCCTGTTGCTGTGTAGTTCGCCAGAAATATTGCTTTGCATAAATCCTGTTGTAGTGAAGATATTTCATTCGTTCGGCAATAAAAAAATTCTCCCATAAAGCACCTGCATCCTGACGGGAGGAGATAGAGACATAGTTCCCCTGTATGGCATTCCTCAAGCCATTGTCGTAAAAATAGATCTTCCGGCTTTTCTTTAATTCGTTTCTGACATTCCGGTTATAGGAACGTAAGCGGAAAACAATGAATGCTTTTTCGAGTAACCCGATATACCTTTGAACCGTGTGCACATCTGTATTCAAAAGCTGTGCGAGTTTATTCTAAGATACTTCAGATGAAACCTGCAGCGCAAGTGCTTCCCGGAGTTGCGAAATGAACTCAGGTTTTCGTAAATCCTGGTGCATGAAAATGTCTTTAAACATATAACTTCCTGCCAGATTGTACAGGATTTCAGGTTCATCACCCGGATTGTTTACTACATCCGGATATAAGCCAAAAACTAAATAACTGGCAAGATTGCGGCCGGTTTCCGTAAATCCATGATGATCGGCGAGTTCCTTTAATGAAAACGGAAATAGCTGATACTCAAATTTCCGGCCGGTGAGTGGTTCATTTACCATATTTGACAAATCCAGTGAGGACGAACCGGTTACAATTAACTGTTTTTCCGGCATCTGATCAGTGATCAGCTTTAATGTCATCCCTATATTGATTACACGCTGAGCTTCGTCAATCAATACCATTTCATGATCCCCGAGCAAACGGCGGAGATCATTGAACCCTGGTTCAGTCAGTTGTTTTTTAATGTCATTGTTATCGCAATTCAGGTAGAGCAGTTTTCTGTCAGCTTTGT
>CALMDN010000196.1 GCA_937864935.1 uncultured Bacteroidales bacterium | reverse complement strand
GTCAGGATTCAGGGGATCAGCTGCAGAAGGTGTTATTTCCCATAAACCCACATTGCTCAGACCATTGGCAACTGTAACAAACGGAATAGATTCAATCCTGGCAAGTTCTTCACCGGTCAGCCCCGATTCTGCCAAAGGCACCGAGCCCTCTGGGGTTACCAGAGAGCAGGTAGCTGAAAATTCAGGAATAACCTCACCGTACTTCTTCGACTTATCCTCTATATCGACCAGAATAACATCCCTGGTTGAGAAATAAACCGGCTCCGACAATCCGCCGTCGGTTCCGTTGGTTTGTGGCAATGGGGGATTGTACACCTGAATTTCAGGGAAAAGGTCCGAGAACACGGGAATTGTCCCCGAAAGCACGGAATCATTCAGATAGGTGGTTCCGGTTTCAAGCAATGCCCCGTTAAAGTAGATCTGTGAAGCTGCGGTCAGGAATCTGCCGGTTACAGTAACCTCCAAAGGAACAAGTCCCGGGGTAAGGGTAGTGTCATAACTCAATGAAATTACTTCAGGTCTTGGGTTTGCCAGGGTACGAAGTGAACCATCGGCCTGTAACAATCCAAAACCGGTTGTATAATCAAAGCCGGGGGTGTTCATGTCTTTTGCACCGGATTGCAATACCAACCTGAGCTCGGCAGGCGAAACCGGAACATTGTAATATTTATCCCTGGCTTCAACGATCAAAGCAGCCAATCCGGCAGCATGTGGTGCAGCAGCAGAGGTTCCGAAGAAATTCGGGAAGGCATCGTTGTCAATATTCTGCGATCCGAAATTTACGGTTGTATTGACTCCATTCGGAGCCGCAAATTCGGGTTTGTTCCTGATCAGCCCGTTGACCGGTGTACCTCCGGAAGAGGAAAACGAAGCAATGGTAGGCGGATCAACGCCGTAGGCCGGGGTATTGCTGAAAAGAACAGCACCAACAGCCATGGCTCCCTGGGCATTGGCCTGACCAACGATGGTAGAAGCCCCCCCGTTGCCATATTCGTTCATCACCAGATCTCCCCTGAAAACGATATACTTGAGGAGTACATTCTGAGAACCTGAGGCATTGATAATCATGATATTCGCCTGTGCACCACCAGGCGCAACCGTAAATGGCAAGACTTCAATGGCCTGTTTTCCGGTATTGTTTCTGTTGAAACCAAACAGGGTACTGCCATTTTCATTCACCAGGTATATATCCATATCGGTGTTGGTTGAATAGAAATTCCCTCCGTCATCCCACTGCAGTACCAGGGTATAGTTGCCTTCAGCAACGGTAATTGACTGCAGAATATCCGTTCCCCCGTTCCCGGCGAAATTGTGGGCAAAACCTGTAGTTCCGGCGGGTGGAGCAGCCGGGCTGAATGGCTGCTGGTATGATTTTGATCCATAATTGCCGGCAGAAGTAAAGTAAGCCACACCCAGTGAAGCCACACTGTCAACAGCCCTTGCCACCACTCCGTCGCGGAAGAAGGGCTCAGAAATATAGGTTATGTCATCCACGATGACATCGCAGCCTGCTTCCTGCAGTTCAATGATCCCGGAAGCAAAATCTCCGGCAGTTATAAACCCGGTTCTGAATGCCAGCGATGCTTCAGGCGCTGTGTCGTGAACAATCTGCAGCATGGCCCTTCCTTCATCCGACCTTGTTCCGAAAGGATACTCTTTCAAAACCTGAACCGGAAGAGTGTTGACCGGGTTTCCCGGTCCCGGGAGATCACCTCTGACTACATCATCGTTGGCCGGATTGCCAGTAATGGTATTGTAGCTATCAGACATGACCCCGATCTTAACTCCGCTTCCGCTCACACTGAAAGCACTGCGGGAAACAGCAGACCGCATCGATACATCTCCCTGACTGGTGACAATTCCACTGTTGGAAAGGGCAGGATAAACAGGTCGTACCTGGGATATCTGCAAAGGAAGATCGTTGAGCAAAAGCAGGTTTGCAATAGGGTAAAATCCGGTGATCAGCAATTCGTCGGGAAATACCAGTTCATTGCTGATTCCGTAAGTGGAGGATTGAAGCAGCGGCAACAGACTCTCAAGCTGTCCGTCGGGCGCTGTGATTTCAATCAATACTGACTCCCCGGATATGTTGAATATATCGTTGCTGATCGCTTCACCGGTAGCAAGATAGGTTTCGTAAAGGGAGGTAAGCTCCGGGCCGATCAGTGAAAGCGATTTACCACCTGCTGGCGGGGGATAATAGGGAAAGATGCTGGCGTTGCCACAATCCAGCACTTCCTGAAAATCAGAAGCCGGCAGATTGACCATCAGGGAGTGGTTTCCGGCTTTCACCTGAGCCTTCTGAAATTGAAGACAACCGGTCAGGGTATAGCTGATCAGAATTTCTCCCGGACCATTGCCGAAATTCCCCAGACCTGTGATTTTAAATCCCTGAAAAGGCACACCACCAATATTGGGGCCGGAATGAATGACCGGGTTACCTGAACAACCTGAAATAACCTCTGCAGTTATGTCGGAATAGGTGCCTGGAATCGCCTTTACAGCATAATGATTGATCTTTTTACAGGCTGGCGGACCACAATCATTGTGCTTCAGCGACAATACGATGTTGTATTGGCTGTTGCCAAGGGATGTCACCGATTGGATGGTGGTTGTATATCCCTGACCATGTTCTTTCTCAATACCGCAGCTTTCCTGAGCATGGAGGGTCAGCGAAATGAATACAAAAAAAACTGAAAGGATAAGCCCTGAGATGTATTTGAACGCCATGTAAACCATTGTTTTTTGCTTGCTCATGATCTGTAGTTAGAAGTAAAAAAAAATCGGACCTTTCAAACGAAGTTGTTCAAAACCCTGGTAGGCAGAAACTGCCCGCAGGAAACATTATAAAAATGGTACCAGGAATGCTGCAGGCAAGGAGTCAGTAAATGAGAAACAGATACTAGGTGGAAGAGCAGGAGAATTACCAGTGCAACAGGTATTTAAAACAACATAGTGTTCGTTACAGTTTGGCGAGGCTTCAATAATTAACATTAATTTAACAAAACAAAAAATTATCTTGTTTTATACCGGCATCTTAAGGGCTTTCTTCAGTTACATAAATGAACAGAGGACTTTTATGGTTATTCAGAAATATGATACCCCCTTCTTTTAAATGAAAGCTGAGCAGTAAAATTTCCCGGCTGCTGAACAATTTCGGGTTTCAGGTGTCTTTTTCAACAACCTGATGTTTACGGAACAAAAAACAGGTTCTGTTGCGCATGGTCAGAGTTAAAATCTCAGTAAACTGATATTTAAATCGTTAAATACTTAAAAATGGAATCGAAAAAAGTCATTGTTCCTGTTGATTTTACTCCTGCCTCTGACCAGGCCATTTCACAAGCCATTCAGATAGCAACAAAATCGGGATTCGCCATATTGCTTTTTCATGTAATCGGGAATGATTCAAGAAGCAGTGGCAATGCCAGAATTCAGGAAACTGAAGCGAATCTTGAATCCCTGTCGCTGAAAATCAGGGAGGCCGGGGTTGACTCCAGCTACCGGATTGCTAAGGGCAGTATTTTTGATGAAATCCCTGCATTTGCAAATACCACTTCAGAATCGCTTTTGCTCATAGGAACACATGGCATCCGGGGTGTAAAGCAAAAACTGCTTGGAGCCGATGTACTGAAGATTGTCAGAAAAATCAATATCCCCTGCCTGATAGTTCAGCATGAATGTGTTGACCGGAAATTCAACCCCATTGTTTTGCCGGTTGGCGGACATGAAGGATTCCGGATTCTGGTGGAAGCAACCTCCTGGATGGCCGGATTGTACGATGCTGAAGTTCACATTTATTCCGTTGTAAGAAAAGGTGATCCGGAACACGAACGGATCAGGGAAAATACGCTGTTTGCTGAAAAAAGCTTTTCAGAGAAATCTATCAGGTTCAAACGGGTACGGGAAGAATCGTCCATTGTTTCCGTTGGATTTGCAAAACAAACCCTGCAGTATGCAAATCAGAACACTGCAGGACTGCTGGCTGTTATGTCGGTTAAATCAGAAGAGCACTACCATGTAGCACAGGCGGATAAAGAGAACATGATCAACAATGAGTTCAATATACCTATACTCCTTGTCAACGGCAAGCAACTCTACTGATTTTATCCGGGAATTTAATCACAATCACCCGGAAAAAAAGTCAGAAGCAGCCT
>CALMDN010000195.1 GCA_937864935.1 uncultured Bacteroidales bacterium | reverse complement strand
GTTGGTAACCAGTGCAAGGTCAGCTATCCAGCCGGCACGGTTGTAGTACAGTCCCATATAAAGGAGCACCAGCAGGAAAGCGATGATGAAGGAAGAAAGACCTGCATTGATGGATTCGCGTCCCAGGGAAGGTCCTACGATCTCTTCCTGAACTATTCTTGCCGGGGCGGGCAGTTTTCCTGCTTTCAGAATGTTGGCGAGGTCAAGCGCTTCTTCAACGGTGAAGTTTCCGGTGATGGATGATCTTCCGTTTGGAATCTCTCCATTGACCCTCGGGGCAGAGTAAACATATCCGTCCATCACGATGGCGATCTGGTTGCCGATGTTGTCTGCAGTCAGTCGTTTCCATGTTTTGGCACCTTCGGCATTCATGAGCATCGAAATCTCAACACGACCATTCGGATCGTAATCCTGACGGGCTTCAACCACGGCATCACCACCAAGGGGGGCTTTGCCATCGCGGCTTGTGACTTTCAGCGCTACAAGCTCAAGAATTTCAGGCCTGTCTTTTTCGGGTTTTACGGTCCAAGAAAGCTTCAGGTCGCGCGGGAAGACTCCCTTAACCTGACGAAGCAAACGGTTAACCCTAGCGGTATCTTTAATAGAAGAAAAACCTACGGTTGCACCCTGTCCGGGGAAATAGCTTCCTTTGTTGTCGGGGAAAATGGCGGGGTTCAGGTAAGCGTATAGCGGATTCTTCTTGGCATATTCTTCAAAGGATTTCTTATCCTGGCCGGCAGCGGTGGTATCACTGATTTTGTCGAGCAGAGTCGATTTGGCCGTGTCGTTTTGTGCAACTGCAGTGGTATCCTGAACCGGGGTTTCAGCAACCTGGGTAGTATCAGTTACAGCAGCAGTAGTATCAACAGCTACATCGGTGGCGAGCCTTTTGTTGGCTTCTTCAAAATAGGGGACCAGTTCGGCAAACTCATAGGTTTCCCAGAATTCGAGCTGGGCTGTTCCCTGCAGAAGCTTACGAACACGCTCGGGATTGTCGACACCCGGAAGTTCCACCAGGATACGCCCTCGGGTCTGCAACTGCTGAATGTTGGGCTGCGCAACCCCGAAGCGGTCGATACGGGTGCGAAGAATGTTGAATGTACGATCAATGGCACCTTTTGTTTCTTCACGGATTACCCCAAGTACTTCTTCATTGGTTGAGTTAAAGGTAACCCTGTCTTTCAGTTCAACAGTGTTGAAAATGGCTGCCAGCCTGGCATTGGGGTCAACTTCAGCAAACGACTCACCGAACAGGGTAACAAAGTCACTCTGACTGTTACGCTGCTTCTGAACAGCCATTTCAATGGCTCTGGTAAAGGCCGGATTGGTGCTATAGCCCGATAAAGCTCTTACAACATCGACCACCGATACCTCAAGGGTAACGTTCATACCGCCTTTCAGGTCAAGACCAAGGTTAAGCTCGCGCTCCTTGCACTCCTGATAGGTATATTTGCGGACCAGGATATTGTAAACAGGCTGATTCGACATAGAATCAAGATAGTAACGCTCTCTGGATTTGCTGATTGAATCGAGCAAGGTTAGTTCAAGCGCCGCATTGCCTTTGGCCAATTGTTTTGCCTGATTCCTGGCTGCTTCGTTCATCGAGAATTCACTTGCTTTTTTCTCTACCCTTTTTGTAAAGAAAGTGAACGAAAGCTGAAAAAGGCACACAATTGCCAGTGCAATCGCGAAAAATTTAATAGCACCCTTATTCTGCATGTGTTAGTTGGATTAAATTATAACAGACTGTTTTTTTGAGCCTGCAAATATAGAACTTCTATTAGAAAATAACAATTAAGCTTTTAAGTTTATATTGACCGGTTCGATTATTTAATATGTTTGAAAATCAATTGAATACGTTTATTTCTCTGCAAGGCTTTCCGGGAGTTCTCTTTTTTAACCCGACCATGCCCGTCTTTCTTCTCCTTGTTTTGAGTAAGCATTTCCCGGGTAATTCAACTTTGATTCATGATAAAATGCCTGTTCTTAACGTTATATGAGCGCGTTTAAAGTCAAACCCAGTGAATTATCCTAACTTTGAAACTGAATTACAGATGAACAATCAATTGCAAAACCGATGAGAACGTTTACAACTGCTGCCATCACTACACTGGGTATTGTTTTAGCGGCGCAACTCTTCGCGCAGACGCTCAACGAATATGATTTTCAGCCATGGACGAACCCGGAGGTGACCGAGAACAATGTGAAACTCCGGAATGCCTGGGCCGGTGGATTGAACAATGTTCAGGCAGGTAAAATTGATTTTGACGGGGACGGTATTCAGGACCTGGTTCTCTTTGACCGGCATGGTGATCGCCTGCTACCTTTCAGATACAATCCGGCAGGACTTTCGCCAGGCTTTAACTATACACCTGAATTCAGAAAGTATTTTCCTACGGTATACCACTGGATGCAATTGATTGATTATAACCATGACGGACTTACTGATATTTTCACTTATACCCCCGGAGGAATCATGGTTTACCGGAATACCGGGACTTTGAATCCTGTTTTTGAGCAGGCGGTTCACCCTTACATAACGTCATTGCAGGGAAGTATCTTTACCAATCTGCTGGTTACCAATGTCGATTATCCTGCCATTGCTGACCTTGACGGCGACGGTGATTTCGACATCCTCACCTTCTGGGGGCTGGGTTCATTCGTTGAATTGCACAAAAATATGTCCATTGAACAGTTTGGTAATTCAGACTCCCTGATCTATCACAAAACCAGCAATTGCTGGGGAAGGTTTGCCGAAAGCGACGAATCCAACATCATTTCGTTTGATACCTGTCCGGATTTTGATGCCTTGCGTTTCAGAAGCACGCCCAAGCATACAGGTTCCACGTTTTTGCTTACCGATATTGACCTGAACGGATACTACGACCTTGTACTGGGAGATGTCGACTACAACACGGTGGCTGCATTGATGAATGAGGGTGATAACTCAGATGCCCTGATAACAGAACAACTGCCGGCCTGGCCGGTGGCTGAACCGGTGGATATGTGGTCGTTCCCGCTGGTGCAGGAAATCGACCTTTACGGCGATGGATTGCCTTACCTGCTGGCATCTCCTTTCGACCCCGGACTTTATAAATCGGAAGGATTCAATAGTGTGTGGCTCTATACTGGTTGTAAATCAGAGAAAGCTCCCGCGGATTGCGGACTCCTCACCCGTTCTTTTCTGCAGGACGGGATGATTGAAAACGGGTTGGGCTCCGGTCCGGTGTTTGCCGATGTGAATGGTGACGGCCTGATGGACCTCATTGTCGGAAACTACGGTTTGTTTGATACCTGCGTCCTTTCTGTCTACGGACAGCTTAAGTGCGACTATACCGGCAGGTTAAAGCTCTACCTCAATACCGGCACTGCTACAAATCCTGCATTTACCCTTACCACCGATGATTTTGCCGGTGTTTCTCAGCTTGGGCTCACCGGCGTGTTTCCGGCATTTTCTGACCTTGATGGAGACGGGGACAACGATATGATGCTGGGCAATGCTGAGGGGGATTTCTGGCTGTTTTCGAACATTGCTGGCGCCGGAAGCATTCCTGAATTCAGTGAACCGGTCAGCGGTTTTCAGGGTCTTTCAGCGGACAGTTTCAGTACACCGGTGTTTGCCGACATTAACAACGACGGGCTGGCCGATCTGGTCTCCGGTTCTGCCTCCGGGAAGCTGTTTTACTACAGGAACACCGGAACAGCGTTCAATCCTGTGTTTGAACAGGAGAGTGACTTTTTCGGGCAGGTAAATGTTACCGATCCAGACGTTTCCTACACCGGACATAGTGTGCCTTTCTTTTTCAGGAACCGTGAAGGAGCATTCAGGCTGCTGGTAGGTTCAGAATCAGGACAGCTGAAGTATTACCGCGACATCACAGCAGATTCCGGGGCAGCATTTACTTTGGTGGATCCCCACTTCATGTACATCACAGAGGGAATCAGAACCGCGCCGGCAATGGCAGACCTGAATGCCGACGGTCATCCTGACCTGGCTGTCGGGAATTACAGCGGCGGTGTTACG
>CALMDN010000194.1 GCA_937864935.1 uncultured Bacteroidales bacterium | reverse complement strand
GAAAAGAAAAATTCCTGCTGCTCGACACCACTCCCATCAGGAAAAATGCTGCAGATATCGGTTACAACAGGTCAGAAGGCATTCTGTATGTCCCGACTTTTTTCAGCAATGGGGTAGCTGCATACAAACTTGATTAAAGCCATACAGGATAAAGAACTTCGATTTCTATTTCAAATACCTGATTATGAAAACAATATCATTCAGCTTCACTGCAATACTCGTTCTCATTCTCTCTGTTGGCTGTTCAAAAAAGTCGGAAAGTCAGCTTTATATCGGGTCAACGGCCATCGATACCACATCGGTCATCACCGGACTTGACACACCCTGGGAGGTACTCTGGGGCCCTGACAATCATCTGTGGATTACCGAAAGATATGGCCGCATCAGCAGGCTCAACCCTGACACAGGTGGGCTTATCCCGGTATATACCATTCCGGAAGTGGATGAATACGGTGAGGGTGGATTGCTGGGCATGGCCCTGCATCCGGATTTCCAGACAGAACCCTATGTTTATCTGGTTTACAATTACTATTCGGGTGAATACGTGAAAGAAAGGCTGGTGCGATACCTCTATGATGGTACAACGCTGACAGATCCGCTGATCATTCTCAACAATGTACCGGCCAACTCCTATCACAACGGATCGCGGCTGATCTTCGGGCCCGATGGCTGCCTTTACATGTCAACCGGCGATGCAGGCAACCTCAACAGTCCGCAGAACATGAACTCCCTGAATGGTAAAATACTCAGGATCAGGCCCGATGGAACCATCCCGGATGACAACCCGTTTTCCGGGAGCTATATCTGGGCTCTTGGACTCAGAAACACCCAGGGACTGGTTTTCACTCCTTCGGGAAAGCTATACGGATCGGAGCACGGGCCCAGTACCGATGACGAAATGAATCTTCTGGAACCAGCAAGAAACTTCGGATGGCCCACGGTTGCAGGTTTCTGCGACCTGCCCGGCGAAACAGACTTCTGCGAATCGAACAATGTGAAAGAACCACTGGCTGCCTGGACACCAACCCTGGCCGTTGCCGGAACCGATTATTACAACCATGCAGCCATTCCTGAATGGGAAAACAGCCTCCTGATGACCAGCCTGAAAGCGGGTAAACTGGTGAGCCTGCAACTCAGCAGCGACGGCAATTCCATTACTGAACAGCAGGATTGGTTCACCAACCATTACGGAAGGTTAAGGGATGTTTGTGTGGCACCGGATGGCAGGGTATTTATCGCAGTAAGCAACCGTGACGGACGTGGCACCCCCCGGCCCGGTGATGACCGTATCGTTGAGGTCAGGGCTTCCGGGGCTACCGGACTTTCCGATACCGGAAAAAGTGAGAATGGCTTTTCGATTCACCCCAACCCAGTGAGTTCCGGAACTTTTATCAATATCCGTAGTATGCTTGATCAGGGACAATTCGCTATTTACAATGGTCTGGGGATGCTGGTAAAAGAAGGTAGTTTTGAGCATCCTTTCAGGATCGGAACAGCAGATCTTAAGCAGGGCTTTTACCTGTTGAGAATCCGCAACGGGAATG
>CALMDN010000193.1 GCA_937864935.1 uncultured Bacteroidales bacterium | reverse complement strand
TGAAAGTCGAAAAGGCAGAAAGCCGGGTGACCAGCCATCTGCCTTTTGCTGAGAAGCATGGTTGTTTAAACCATGGCTGCACCGATGCGGCCGGCGATCTCCTGGAGTTTCTCAGGGCTCAGTTTTAGCTTGGGTTTGCTGAAGTCGATGTCGTACACCGAATTGATGGGAATCAGGTGTATGTGGGCGTGGGCCACTTCGAGGCCGATCACCGCGATGCCCACCTTGGTGCAGGGTATTACGCTGCCGATGGCAAGGGCCACCTTGCGGGCAAACACAAAATAGTCGGCATAGAGCGGATCTCCGATGTCGAAAATATAATCTACCTCCTTTTTCGGGATCACCAGCGTATGGCCTTCGGCCAGGGGGTTGATGTCGAGGAAGGCAAGAAAGTCTTCCGACTCGGCTACCTTGAAGCAGGGAATTTCGCCGCTTACGATTTTTGAAAAGATACTGGCCATGGTCTGTTGTTTTGATGGTTACCGCATGATTTCCACAATCTCGAAGGTCATTTTACCGGCCGGCACCTGAATGTCAACACTGTCGCCGACCGTTTTACCGAGCAGCCCTTTGGCAATGGGCGAGTTCACTGAGATCTTGCCCTGTTTGAGGTCGGCTTCGTTTTCTGGCACCAGGGCATACACCATGGTGGCGTTGTTTTTGGTGTTCCGGATTTTAACTTTGGTCAGGATCAGAACTTTGGAGACATCAAGTTTCGATTCGTCAATAATCTTGGCATTGCGGATGGTTTCCTGCAGCTTGGCAATTTTAAGCTCAAGCATGCCCTGGGCATTTTTAGCTGCATCGTATTCTGCATTCTCCGAAAGATCGCCTTTATCGCGGGCTTCGGCAATCTGCTGCGAAATGGCAGGTCTTTCGACACTGATTAACTGATCTAATTCGGCTTTGAGTTTGTTAAGCCCTTCTAATGTGTAATACATGGTCAACAACTTTGTTTATTCGCAATTGGATAATAAGAAGAAAAGACCCTTGATCAAAGGGTCCTTTCAGAAATGATGTCCGGTATAGGGTTTACCTATAGAGTAATCTGCAGCGATCAGAGGTTGAATCTGGCCCCGATGCTGTGTGTTCCGTTGAAGGGATCGGTAGCTCTGTATGAGTAGTCGATGGCAATGGAAGAACCTTTTTCCTTGTCGAGGGGTACAGCAACAGTAAAGCCTGCACTGGGGCCTGTAAAGGCGGTGGTGCGGTCAGAATCGCTGGTGATTCCTTCTTCGTAGGTATAGCCACCCCTGAGCATCAGGTAGGATTTGAGTTCATATTCAGCACCGAACACAAACTGATCTTTGGTAAAAGAGTTGGAGATGAAGTTTCCTGCAAGGGTAAGGCGGTGCATTTCTCCGATTTTAAAATCGTAGGCAGCTCCCATGGCCAGCTGGGTTGGAAGTTCAAAATCGGCAGAGCGCTGCTCCAGGGTGAAATAGCTCTCCTGACCGGGCAGCAGGCTGCGGATCGAGAGTCCGTCGCCGTTGAAGCGCATGGTAGGGCCAACATTCCGGAGGGTGATCCCGAAGCGGATGTTTTCACGCGGACCGGTAACGTACTGGATACCGGCATCGATGGCGATACCCTGGGCACTGACGTCGGAGATTACCTCAGAAACAATCTTGATGTTGATACCCCCGTAAATGCTGCTTGAGAAAGCCTTGGCATAGGAGATGTTGATGTTCATGTAAGTGGGTGAGAAATTCCCGATTCCACCGTCGGGAAGGTCTTCGGTGGTAATGGGAATATCCCCGAAACTCATCGACATGATTCCCAGCCCGAGAACACCGCTGTTGCCGACAGCCTGGGTAAGACCAAAGGTATTGATGCCGATTTCGCTTCCCTGTAACCACTGAGTATGAGAGAAAATCAGTTCTGTTCCCTTGGTATGGGCAGTTCCGGCAATATTGGTAAACATTCCCTCGAGCCCTTTAACACCGGCAACATTCACACCACCCCACCCTGAGCTGCGCGCCCAGGGATTGATGAGCAATTCTGAAGCTCCTGCCTGTCCTGTCCTGTCTTTGTTCCCGGCAAATACCCTTGCTGCCGGCAGGGTAAGTGCTGCGGTAAGTACTAAAGCAGCGAAGTATTTAAAGATCTTGTTCATATGCTGTTGTTTGATAGTTAAAATTAAAGATACTTTACTTCAGGCATCAGAATGCGTTCAGGTCGATTGGTCTGAGGGTTCCAAACCATTTCACGATTTTCTCTCCCACACCGTCGGCTTTAACATGAATAAGGTAAACGCCTCCGGCAATCGGGATTCCCGCATAATTCTTCAGATCCCATTCGATGGAAGTACCTGACTCGTCCTTGGTGAACTGTCTGATCAGCGAACCATTGGTTGAGTAAATGCTTACGGTACATTTCTGTGGCAGGTTGGTAATCTTTACCCGGTTGTCGAGCTGGTTGGTTTCATAGCTGGAATAACCATAATACGGATTCGGTACCACAGTGATCAGGTCAAGTTCTGATTTGGCTTTCTCGATGTTGTTGCTGGTTGTTGCAATGTTGCTCGTAGAGAACTTGTACATCGGGAAGTTTTTGTTCTGGGTGTCATTTACCTTCAGGGTACTGTCGTGGGTTGAGCTGTAATACTGTTTGTAAGGCTTGGCAATACGGATGCTGGCCTTTACATCGTTCGAAAGCCACTCCTGACCCGGAACAGCCATCGGGATGGTGACCCACATGGCGCTCGAATAAACCAGGGCGCGCTGGTTACCTCCTCCGAGAGTTACCGGAATGTTGGTTCGGAGAGTTTTCCCGGCATCGTAAGCCGGACAATTTGCAATAGCTACGGTTTTTCCTTCGGTATGAGCAAATACATATACATAGTGCATACCACCCAGCACCAGTTCATTGGCGGTAGAGAAGTTGCTGGTCGGGTTGAATTGCATATCCCTGCCGTTTTCTCCAACGAGCCACGAATTCTCTCCGAAAACAATGTTAAGACGTTCTCCGGTTTCCAGATTGATGGCATAGCCGGGGAACCAGCCCATACCGGTCTCTGAAATATAGTTTGGATCGTCCGGATCATCGCTTGGGCCAGAACCAACAGGAGCGGGATTACCGTCTTTGTCAACTGACTGACCAGCACGGACATTGAAACGCTCAATTCCTCCTTCAGATAATGTGCGGTCTCCACACATTTCAATCACCGGACAACGGGTCCATTTACTCTTGTCAGAAGTATACACAACATCTAAACTGCTGACATCTGAGAATCTGGAAATTGTTTTTGAAATATTTCGGAATGCCGGACCATACACTGCATCCTGATCTGATGAGGCAGTCATAATGTATGGAGCCCACGTGCCTGATATTACTTTCTCGTAATTGCCGTCAGGATCGTATGCAACC
>CALMDN010000192.1 GCA_937864935.1 uncultured Bacteroidales bacterium | reverse complement strand
GAAGATGACGGCACCCCTGTTGACTCGCGGTCACTGCTGATCCGAATGCCGGAACACGAAGCCGTACTTTACCTGATTACGGGAGCCCCGTTCCCGAAAAACGAACTTGAGAACATAATAAGGCAAATCAAGCTGTAAAAGTTCCTCATGAAAAACCATTATCTCTCCTCCATTGCCGGATTTCTGGCCCTGCTTGCTGTTGGCTGCGGGAATCAGACCATCAAAGAGATCCCTCAGGCCACAACCACCAAAATCCCGGTAAGTGACATTTACAAAGGAGTATTCCTGAGCGACACCGGTTGTTGCGATACCCTCAGTCGTCCCGACGACCCTCTGTTTGCCAGCGGCTATTGTATCCGGATTCCGGTTATCAGCGGTGAACACAGTAACCTGAAAGACCTGCAGGCCCTCATTCAGTCTGATTTACAAAAACAGGCTGAATACTGCAGCAAACAACCTGAAGATAAAGACCTCTTTGTTAAAACCGGCTTCTGGTATGTTGTCGACGACAGTCTGCTGAGTATTGTGGTGGAAACCCTCACCGCCCGCTACCTGGCTGAGGCTGTATCGGAATTCTGCGTTTACCATTACGACTTAAAAAACAACCGTATCCTTACCACCAGAGACCTGCTCGCTGCATGGGGGATTTCGCAGGTGCCCCTGCTGAGCGCCATTGCAGAACAGGTCACCCTGCCACCCGATCATTCAGAGCCCCTTTTCCGATCCGACTGGTTTGAGACGATCCGGTGGAATGATCTGAACAAACTGAAACTCTACAGGGATTCACTGCATCAACTTACTGTGATTTATCCTTTGGCAGAGAACGGTATAGAATCAACGCAAATTATCCAATAACAAATCACTTAATTAATTCAACATGAAAATGATGAGATCAATGGCCCTGACCCTTTCAGGGATGATTTTCCTTGCCTTTACTGCCTGCAACAGCGGTGGTCAGAAAACCAATGCCGATTCGGCTATGTCAGAAATTGCCGGTGAGATGGCAGGCATAAAAACCATGATGATTGAATATAAAACCACTGTGAAGGCAGAAGGAATGAAAAGTACTTCTGTAATGACACAATGGATTGACAACACGAACGAGCGGCACGCGGTTTACACCGAAGGACAAACCGAAGTAATGGGCATGAAGACCGATGAAAAATCGGTAATTATTTCAAAAGACGGATGGAGTTACATGATAAACATGATCGATCAGACCGGATTCAAAAGCAAAGACAATGAATCAGACGAGGATCCCACGGATAAAATCCTGCCAGAGGACAATGTAACATTCAGGCAAATGATTGAAAAAGAAGGTGGTAAGATTCTCGGAAACGAGAGTTTCCTCGGAAAGGATTGCATTGTTGTGGAAATCACCGAAAATTCAGACGGCCAGCCAATGCAGACAAAAATGTGGTATTATAAAGGCATTCCGCTGAAGATGGCCAACAGTTTCTACACCATGGAAGCAACAAAGTTTGAAGAAAATGTCTCCATTCCCGACAGCAGGTTCGAAATCCCTGCAGGAATCAAAATCTCTGAAATGCCGGATATGCCGGATATGCAATAAAGGTTCCGCATTTACTTAACATCACTCAATTAATTACCAGATAAACACTAAAAAAAACGATGAATCTATTCAAAACTCTTCTGATTCCGGCAATGCTGCTTGGCACCTTCCTGACTTCGTGCAACAATGAAGAAGAAAACAACCCTGAGACTACTTCAGACATCAAAGTGGTGTGGAAAGCGAATCTGGGTGAAATGAACAATCCGCTGGAGAATCTGTACCTGTATCCGGCCATCGATGAAAACGACAATCTTTATTACGTACTCAACAATTTCACCCTCAACCTCACTACCCCGGAAATGGTTTCAGTGAGTTCATCCGGACAGGTTCGCTGGAGAACGCTGCTGGATGAGGGATTCGGGGATGTAAACAGCTATCCGGTTTTCAGTAATGGCAAAGTTTTTCAGACCTTCAACAATCATCTCTACTGCTTCAATGCCGGCAATGGTACTCTTGAATGGAAAAAGAACCTTCCCGGCGATGCAGATTATTTTAGTTCTGTTGCGGTGAAAGATAACAGGCTTTATGTAAGTTCAACCATTGATTACTCCGATACCCGGCTGTTTTGCTACGGATTGGATGGAAGTGAAATATTTACGAAAGATTTTCCTGATATGGCAAGCTCCGGCCCGGTAATCATCCACGGAGATCAACTGATCATCTGGTGCATTCAGGATCCGAAAATTCTGATTACGTCGCTCAATGGCGAGCTGTCGAAACTGATCAACCTCCATGATGATGGTTATAACTTACTGCAGGTTCCTTCAGTCTGCCCAGTGATAGATGAGGATGGCAACCTGATCTTTGCCGCCAGCCGGTTCGAAGACAGCAAAGTCTATTTTGCTTCCTATTCTCAGGAGGGTACCGAAAACTGGAGATACGATTCGGATAACCAGCTCAGTCAGATTACTCTTGATGGCGACAATCTTCTGCTGGCCTTGTCAGATCTGGTATGTCTCAATGCCGGCAACGGTTCTGTTAACTGGACTGTTTCGCAAACGTGGCTCGCCAGCTTTGGAGGTAACGTTCTGGCAGCCAATGCAGGCTATTTCAGTGCAGACTGGATAGGCATCGCCTGTGCCAGCAACAGTTCCATCACCCTCGACGATAACATATTTATGGGACATGGAACAACGGCGATTAACCATGCCGGGCAGCTGCTGCTTTTCACTGCAGTAAGTTCATCGGATGGAGGTGATGACGTCAGATACCTCTATTGTCTTGATGCCGGAACCAATGGACTGAAAAACAACCTGACCTGGCCGCTGCCGGGTTATGACTATGCCAATACCTTTTGCAAACCCTGACATCGTTGTTAATTGAGACTAGCCTTGTTCACATGAACAGAACCTGTATGCTCATTATAAAAGAATAGCTCCTTTACCGGATTCTACAGGCAACCCAAAACGGGTTGCCTGAGCTTTCCCCTGAATTCATTGAGGTTTCAGGTGCGATTCTTCAGGGGCTATTGCCAGGGAGGCTGGTGGTGCGGCAACACTTAACAGAAATTTAATGGAAAAGTGAATGATATTTCTTAAATTTGCATCAAACGACTGAGAAAAATGGCTTACATAAACAATACAGTTTCCAATAATAATCCTTGCCGGGATTAGGAAAGTTGTGTTGTATAACATACAGAAGGCTTTCCGTTACGGAAAGCCTTTTTTGTTTTGTCAGCCCGATAAGCAATGATAAATCAAAAAAAACTTTTCGTTATGTGTGGAATTGTCGGTGTATTTGAAATTAAGGCCGGAAGCCCTGATCTGAGGGAACAGGTATTGTCAATGTCAGGGAAAATCCGGCACCGTGGCCCTGACTGGTCAGGAATTTACAGCTGCGAAAAAGCCATCCTGGCTCACGAAAGGCTGGCGATTGTTGATCCGCAATCGGGCGGGCAACCTCTTAAAAGCAGGGATGGTAAACTGATCCTTTCTGTTAATGGTGAAATTTACAACCACAGGGAGCTGCGACAGACCCTGACTGAAGAATACGATTTCATGACGCAGTCTGACTGCGAAATTATCCTTGCCCTTTACCGCGAAAAAGGCGCCGGGTTTCTTGAAGACCTGAACGGCATTTTCGCCTTTGCCCTTTACGATGCTGAAAACGACTGCTATCTGATTGCCCGTGATCATGTGGGCATTATACCCCTTTATACGGGTTGGGACAAACTCGGAAATTTTTATGTTGCTTCAGAGTTGAAGGCCCTCGAAGGGACCTGCAACCGTATCCGTGAATTTGAGCCAGGCCATTACCTCTGCAGCAAAGAGGGGCAGATTAAAAAATGGTACCATCGCGACTGGGCAGATTTTGCGAATGTAAAAGGGAATCAGGCAAACATTCACGAGCTGCGTATTGCCCTCGAAGAAGCGGTTCACCGGCAGCTGATGTCAGATGTTCCTTATGGGGTACTGCTCTCGGGCGGACTTGATTCTTCAGTTATTTCTGCCATTGCCAAAAAATTCTCTGCCCGGAGGGTTGAATCACACGATCTTCAGGAAGCCTGGTGGCCTCAGCTTCATTCTTTTGCCATCGGGCTGAAGGGATCGCCCGATCTTGCTGCATCCAGACTGGTAGCCAGCCACATCGGTTCGGTACACCACGAGATCGAATTTACCATACAGGAAGGCCTTGATGCCTTAAAGGATGTGATCTACCACCTTGAGACCTATGATGTAACTACGGTCAGGGCTTCAACACCCATGTACCTGATGGCCAGGGTGATAAAATCGATGGGAATAAAAATGGTGCTTTCGGGCGAAGGTGCTGATGAGATTTTCGGTGGCTATCTTTACTTTCACAAGGCTCCGGATGCTGCATCCTTTCACGAAGAAACCGTCAGAAAACTGTCGAAGCTTCACCTCTACGATTGTCTGAGGGCCAATAAGTCACTGGCAGCCTGGGGCGTTGAAGGCAGGGTACCCTTCCTTGATAAGGAATTTCTTGATGTTGCCATGCGGCTCAACCCGGAAGAAAAAATGGCGAAAAACGGACGCATTGAGAAGTGGATTCTCCGGAAGGCCTTCAGTGATTACCTTCCGGAAAGTATTGCATGGCGCCAGAAAGAGCAGTTTTCTGATGGGGTGGGATACTCCTGGATCGATACCCTGAAACAACTGACTGCCAACGCAGTAACCGATGAACAACTGACCAATGCTGCTTTCAGGTTTCCGGTAAACCCGCCCATGTCGAAAGAAGAGTATTATTACCGCAGCATTTTCTCCGGCCATTTTCCTTCGGATGAGGCAGCAGGCTGTGTTCCCAGTGTGCCTTCGATTGCCTGCAGCACCCCTGAAGCACTTCTTTGGGATGTCTCCTTTCAGAACCTCAATGATCCTTCGGGCAGAGCCGTTAAAACCATTCACAAAAACGGCTATTGACGCATTGTGTACGACGGGATTTATTTCCGGCCAATTCGGGGCTTTCTTTAAAAGCAACTTTCAGACTATAAAACATCTTCAAATGAAGTTCACCGATAAGTCATTAACTTTGCTGCAGATTCATCTGAAATGGAGATACTGATAATTGCATTGCTGCTTATACTCAACGGCTTGTTTGCCATGTATGAGATTGCCCTTGTTTCTTCGGGCAAAGCAAGACTTGAAACCCTGGCGCAAAAAGGGGACAAACGGGCCAGAACAGTGCTCGGACTCCTGAATGAGCCCGAGAAAGTACTCTCCACCATTCAGGTTGGAATTACCCTGATCGGCATTGTGTCAGGAGCATTCGGCGGAATTGCACTCAGCGATGACCTGAGGGAGTACCTTTTGCGGTTTGAATCCTTGCGGCCATTCGCCGGGACACTCTCGGTGGTGCTGGTTGTAGGGCTCATCACCTATTTCTCACTGATCATCGGAGAACTGGTGCCCAAGTCGCTGGCCCTGTCAAACCCCGAACGGATTGCCCTGTTTCTTACACCATTTATTGTATTCCTCACCCGTGTCACCTACCCGTTTGTCTGGTTTCTGAGCGTTTCAACCATCCTGGTTAAACGGCTGCTTGGAATCGATCCGGCCGGAGAGCGCACCATTACCGAAGATGAACTGAAATTTCTGCTCAAACAGGGTTCAGACCAGGGAGTGATTGATGAACAGGAAACCCAGATGATCAAAGATGTGTTCAGGTTTACCGACAAAAAAGCCATTGAACTGATGACCCACCGCAAAGATGTTGCAGTGATGCTTACCGGTTCCGACAGGGAAGAAGTACTCCAACTGATTGCCGAAGCCCGTTTCAGCCGTTATCTCCTGTGCAGGGGAAGCATTGAGAACGTTGTCGGCATAGTGGCTGTGAAAGACCTGATAGCTTTGGTTACCTCAGGCAATGAATTTGACCTTCAGAAAGTTGCAAGCCCTCCCCTCTTTATCCCTGAAAGCATGTCGGCCAGCCGGCTGCTGGAAATATTCAGGCAGAAAAAAACAAATTTCGGTGTGGTGGTCAGTGAATATGGGGCCGTTGAAGGCATCATCACATTGCATGACCTTACTGAAGCCATTCTGGGTGAACTCCCTGAAGAAAATGAAGAACTGGAATATGTTCTTGTTACCCGCCAGGATGGAAGTATCCTGGTAGACGGTTCCATGAATATCGATGACTTTATGGAAAAAATGGGGATACACGATTACGATGACATTGACAGACAGGGATTTACAACCCTTGGCGGGTTGGCAATGCACCTGCTCGATAAAATTCCGGTTGAAGGAGATGCCTTTGACTACAAGCAATACCGTTTTGAAGTAATTGACATGGATGCCAGCCGGGTCGACAAGCTCCTGGTGAGCAAGACCGATGCAAAGAAGTGATGAAAGTCCGTTCACCGGAATTTTCTGCAATTAAATAACCTCCGGTTTTGAGATTTTTTGTAATTTAGCTTCATATTGCATAATCTACATTGATGCAAAAACAGTATATAAATCAGTCTGCCCGGATTATATTCTCAAACCCAAAAAACATTCCAACCCTGACAAATCAGCCTTTGCAATAATTAAACAGTTTTGGGAGTTATAGGAAAGGAGGCCTGCGCAGTACCTTCTGTCATTCCGTAAAACCAGAAAAATCAGATGTTTCAGTCAGTCGTACTGTTGATTGTGCTTTTTGCAAAGATTGGCACCAGTTTCACATGTAACTTTCCAGCATATCCTGTTACATAAGATCATTTATTTTATTAAATGTAAATACGCTGCAAAGCGAATCCGAAGAGCAAGCAACAATGGAACCATCCGAAATGAAGAAACCAGTAAACCCCGGATCAGAACACACCGGAGGGCAACCAATGCCTGAGCCGGGAGTTTTTTATTCGGGAAATACCGGGTTTCCGGATTTCGGCTCAACTGAAAATGCTGGTTTATGTATTCCTTCCCATGTTCTTGAGTCGCTTCCTTTTCCGGTCTTCGTTAAGAATCTTAACGGAACCTACCTGGCCTGCAACAGGCATTTTTGCGATATGCTGGGCTACAGCGCATCTGACATCCTGGGCCAAACAATTACTGCCTTGTTTGATGCTGAATCGGCTGAAATTCACATTGCTGCCGACAGAGAACTGATCAGCTCAAAAAACCGAATCGTTTATGAAGCATCCCTGAGCGGGCCTGAAATCAGGTATGGCCTTGTTAAGGTCATCAAGTCGCCGCTGGTGGATGAATCGGGAAGATTTTATGCAATCATCGGATTAATCAGTGAAATCAGTTCCGACGACGATATCAATACCCGCACCAATGAGTCAGTTGCAGATATTGAAGCATTCTTCAGAAATGTACCTTCTCTGAGTTATTTTTCTGACTGCCAGAATATTGACGAAAATGCCCGTATTGAACATACCAGGTATGAGCACCGCGACCCGGAAAATCACATCAGCATTATACTGAAAGCCCTCAATGCAGGGCTCTGGGAGTTTAACATTGACAAAAACCGGCTTTCCTGGAGCGAAAAGTGCTATGAAATCTTTGGACTGGAAAAGGAGGTTGACTCTCCGCATCAATGGTTAACAAAGGTTTTTCCGGAAGATCTGGAACGCGTGCAGGAGATGTGGTCGCGCATCACCCTCAAGGCCGGCTGGTTTGAACTGGAATTCAGGATCGTGGCCGGCAAACATTACCGGTGGATCAAGAAAACCGGTTACTACCTGAAGGGCAGGGAAACCAGCTCAGGGATTGTTACCGGGGTTATGTCTGACATCACCGATGAGAAAAATTTCAGTGAAAAACTGTTTCACAATCAGCGTTTCTTTAAAACCATTATTGAAGATCAATCCGAACTGATCTGCAGGATAAAACCGGATGGCTCGGTATCGTTCATCAACACAGCCTTCGCAAAATATTTCGGTATTTCACCCGACGACTACCAAAAACATCTGCTGGCCGGGATATTCCCCGAGAAGGATTTTGCAAAAATTCTGAAACTGCTGCACTGCATTAAACCACCCAGGCATTTTGTCAATTATGAGCAACGGATTCAGCAGGAGAAATCCGGCACAAAAATTCTTCATTGGACAATACGGGCAATCTACGATAAAGAGGACATGGCTGAGGAATATCAGCTGGTCGGACGTGATGTTACAGAAATTGAAGAATCGCGGGAAGCGCTGCGCAAGAGCGAAGAAATGTTCAGACTCATTGCTGAGAATTCCAACGACATCATTTCAATTCACCGGCACGGAGGGATTGTTGAGTACGTCTCTCCCAGTGTAAAGCACATTCTGGGCTATCTTCACGAAGATATTATCGGGTCTGTCGGAAATGACCTTGTTTTCGAAGACGACCATAAGATACTACGCCAGTGCACCATTGATCTTCAGAAAAGCATTGAACCGGTGCTCATCACCTTCAGGCTGAGAGACAACTCGGGCAGGCTGATCTGGTTCGAAAGCATGATTCAACGGCAATACAACAACAAAGGACAGGCCACCGGGAAAGTCATTGCAGTTTCAAGAAATATTGACAGCCGCCGTCTCGTAGAAGAGCAGCAGAAACTCACCGAAATGCAGCTGAAAGAGGCCAACCTGACCAAAGACAGGTTTTTCTCCATCATTGCTCATGACCTCAGAAGCCCGTTTACCTCCATACTGGGATTTACCCGCCTGCTCAACGAAGAGTACGATGACTTTACCGATGACGAGCGGAAGGCTATGGTTACCCAGATTCTGAATTCCACCGAATCTACTTTTCAGCTGCTCGACAACCTGCTCGCCTGGGGAAAAACCCAATTGGGCCGTACCCTCTATTCACCCGAATACTTTTTGCTGGAAACCCTGATTGTGGAATCTGCCAGACAGACACTCCCCCAGGCACAGATAAAAAAAATCAGTATCTCAATTAGCCAGGTTCCTGATGTTACCTTGTTTGCCGATCTTAATATGCTGCGTACGGTGCTTAGAAACCTGTTGTCGAATGCGGTGAAATTTTCTTTCCCTGGCGGGATTGTTGAACTGATGGCTTTCGTCGAAAACAGACAGGTGAAAATCTCTGTAACGGACCACGGCACAGGAATCCCGGAAGAAACGCTCTCCACCCTTTTCAGCCTTACCGAGCAGCCCAATACCACCAAGGGTACCGCCAATGAGAAAGGCACCGGGCTCGGACTAATCCTCTGCAAGGAATTTGCCGAACGCAACGGCGGATCCATCAGCGTTGAAACCGCAGAAGGGATAGGCAGTATATTTACACTGCTGCTGCC
>CALMDN010000191.1 GCA_937864935.1 uncultured Bacteroidales bacterium | reverse complement strand
AATGTCTGCCGGTAATCAAAAACAACCAGATAATGCCTGTTGCCCTTGTGATTTCTGAAAAATAGGTTCTTACAATGGGTCGTTTCCTCAATGTCTTTCCAGTAATTGGCCGCGATTTCAATGGTCGGAGCCGGTGGATGCTCATAATAGTCAAAAGATATGCCCAGTTCATCCAGTCGCTGAAAAAGCAGATTATCCCCAACCATATACGATTATTTATAATACATTAAAGCTCAGTAAACAACAACTCTATTTCCCGATGATGTCAAGTGCATGATGTATGCGGCGGCTGGCTTCTTCTTTTCCCAGGACCGCGATGATTGCAGCCACTCCGGGTCCAAAACTGCCACCGACAAGAACCAGCCGCAATGTATTCATCACCTGGCCCATTGGTAGTCCCTGTTCCTGGATAAACTGCTTCAGCGAAGACTCCACGGTTACCGCATCAAACTCCCCGAGTCCCTCCAGCATAGCGGCTATATTCATCAGGAATCCGGGTGTTTCGGGTTTCCAGAATTTCTGAGTTACAATTTCATCATACTTCTCCGGTGAGCGGAAAAAGAACCATGACTGCTGCCACAAATCGGGAATCAGGTTTGCCCTGTCTTTGATCAAACCACTGATCTGCAGAAGTTTACTCCGCTCGGCCTGAATCTCTTCATGGGCGATAATCTTTTCCAGTAAATCAGCGATGGTTTCGTCGGGAGCAGACGCGAGGTATTGGTGGTTGATCCACCGGGCTTTTTCCGGATCGAATTTTGATCCCGATTTTCCAACACGATCGATCGAGAAGAGTTCGATCAGTTCGGCCATGCTGAGGATCTCCTGTTCGGTTCCGGGATTCCATCCAAGCAGGGCCAGCATGTTGATGAACGCCTCGGGAAGGTAGCCACTTTCACGATAGCCTGAAGAAATATCCCCGGTCTTCGGATCTGTCCACCTGAGCGGAAATACAGGGAAACCCAGCCGGTCGCCATCTCTTTTACTGAGTTTACCATTGCCATCCGGTTTTAAGAGCAGTGGCAGGTGCGCAAAGGCCGGCATCACTGATTCCCAGCCCAGATAGCGGTAAAGCAAGGCATGCAGCGGGGCAGAGGGTAACCATTCTTCGCCACGGATTACATGGGTGATCTTCATCAGGTAATCGTCAACCACATTGGCGAGATGGTAGGTTGGCATACCATCCGACTTAAAAAGGACTTTATCATCGAGCAGGCCAGACTCCACCTTCACTTCACCCCTGATGAGATCGTTGACCACAATGGTTTCATGCTCGGGGATTTTAATGCGGATTACGAAAGGCTGACCAGTATCCAAAAGACTTGTAACCTCTTCTTTATCTAGGGTCAGCGAGTTCTTTAAGGCCATGCGGCTCAACGGGCCGTATTGAAATGTTTCTTTTCGTTTCTCGCTTTCCTTTCTCAGGTTTTCCAGGTCTTCGGCTGAATCAAAGGCATAATAGGCATAGCCTTTTTCAAGCAGTGACAAAGCATACTGGTGGTAGATTTCTTTTCTGTCACTTTGTCTGTAAGGGGCGTAAGGTCCTCCGATGTGCACCCCTTCGTCAAAGTCAATTCCACACCATTTCAGTGATTCAACAATATAATCCTCGGCTCCGGGTACAAAACGGGTCTGGTCGGTATCTTCAATCCGGAGAATAAACTTCCCGTGATTTTTTTTCGCAAACAGGTAGTTGTACAATGCTGTGCGCACGCCACCAATATGCAATGGTCCTGTAGGACTGGGGGCAAACCTTACTCTGACTTCATTCATCTTCTTCTGGATTTGCTGCAAAGATAGTAAAAGCACCTGCCCGTAAAGAATTCAGATATCTGCAGTTGAATCCCGGAGCTTATAAATTTTTAAGACAAACAACTTCACAATTTAATGTAACTTTGTGTTGTCTGTTGCGTTAGTTTAAAGGTACTTACCTTTTCAAACAGTATTCATGAAGGCAAAACCCAAGCAAAAACTAAAAATTCCGACATACCGCATTGGCAGGATATTTCTTTTTCCTGTAATGCTTTATTTTATGCTGGTATTTCCGGTACTGGCTTTCATGCTTTTGAAAAGCTTCCCGGAACTCAAGGAAAAGGGTGGTTTCAAGGTTGAAGTACAACAAAATGATACCATTCAAAGCAATTCAGATGGTTCGGTGGCAGAAGAATTCAAAAAGGGATTCAATGCCGGATATAATTCGCGGAAAAATTACAACGACAGCATCGAGGCCATTGCAGACAGTCTTGCACTGACTTTTGACACCCTGACCTCTGATTCATCCGCAAAAAAAGGGACTGTTGTGGCGGATAATTCCAATAAAAAAGGCACATCAAATGCCTTTTCTGATTCTATTGCATCTTTTTTCAACTACGTTATTTTCTTCAGTACCCTGGCCGGATTTGCCTTCAATCTTCCTTACAAACGTTATTTCAGGCGAAGACGCAGGGGGAAAACCATCTCTCCCCGTTTGTACCGTTACTGCCGGCGGTTCCTTCTTTATACCCCTGTCATCAACAGCGGTATCGTTTTGATCGCTTTTACTGTTGTTCATGGAATAATGGTATACCATATTCTTTCACCCGATGCATTTACCGATGAAATCGGCAAGCGGATGTATTCAAACTACCTGTTTATCTCCCTGGTTGCATCCCTGCTAACGGTGTTGTTTATCTACTTCTGGCAGAAACACCTGGTTCACATACGGTATATTGAACATATATACACCCGCGATGAACTCCAGAAACGTATTTTCGGAAGAAATACGGGGAAGATCAGAAACCGCCTGTATATCGCCAGTGCGATGACAACCCTGTTGCCGCTGACCATTGTTCTGCTGTACCTGATCCTGAGCCTCACCCCCCTGAAAGATATGGGCGAGCTGAGCCAGAAAGAGTTAAACTTATTGCTTGGTAAGTTATCGTACATCATAGGCCCTGACATTGACCATACCAATGCCGCGGGATATTCCAAGCTTTATTACATCAGTGCATTCGACAACACCCTGATGTTCGGAGGAATTTTCAGCGGGATTATTGTATCGTTTATTTACATTCTGTTTTTCGTTTCCTGGTCTACAGCAGATATTGTCAGGCCGGTGAATGAACTGGTTCAGAGCATGCGCAAAACGGGGGAGGGCATGCTCGACAACTACACCATTGTGAGAACAAACGATGAAATAGGGGTGATGTCTGAAGGATACAATCTCATGACCACGCGGCTGAGGGAGTATATTTTCAGGATATCGCAGATGAATGAAGCTTACAGTCGTTTTGTCCCCAGCCAGTTTCTGGAGTTTCTGGGTAAAGAAAACTTTGTCGACATCCAGTTGGGGGATCAGATTCAGAAAGAGATGACTGTTATGTTTTCAGATATCCGCGGGTTTACTGAACTGTCTGAAGACATGAGTCCGAAAGAAAACTTTGATTTCATCAATCACTACCTGGGGTATATGGAGCCGGTGATCCGCAGGAACAACGGTTTCATCGACAAGTTCATCGGGGATTCCATCATGGCTTTGTTTCACGAAAAGGTGGACGATGCCATAGATGCAGCCATAGAAATGCGTCATGCGCTGAATCTTTTCAACCTCGACCGGATAGACCAGGGCAAACCAACCATTGATTCAGGTATCGGGATTCACACGGGAAACCTCATGCTCGGTGTTGTAGGAGGGGAGGGGCGCATGGATGGTACAGTAATTTCTGATGCCGTAAACCTCGCATCGAGGCTCGAGGGTTTATCGAAAATATACAGATCGTCGATCATCATCAGCGAAGATACCCTCATCAAACTCGAAGACCCTTCAAGGTTCAATTTCCGTTTCCTCGATATAGCCCGTGTGAAGGGGAAAAAAGAAGCCGTGTATGTGTTCGAACTGATTGACGGAGATCCTGAAGAGATAAAACAGCTGAAAATCGAAACCAAATCGTTGTTTAACAGTGGAATAGACCATTATAAAAACAAACGTTTTGAAGAGGCACAAAATGTTTTCAGCGACATTCTCAGGATCAATCACCGGGATTCGGTCGCTGCTTTCTATGTTAACCGATGCAGGAACAACATTCAGAAAGGAATTCCGGATGATTGGAGCGGCATTGAAGTTTTTGATGCCAAATAACGAAAATGCATTCCCGGAGACAATGCTGTTTCATAGTGCGACACTTCCCGGCCTCACTTAAGTGCGGATTAATAATCAGTGACCGAACCTTAAAAAGTTAAATCCAAACTCTGTTACCCGAATTACTGCAATGAACGACAACTACAACTTACTTATAGATAAACTGGATGCCTTCATCAGGAAGTACTATAAAAATCAACTGATCAGGGGTGGCTTATACAGCATTGCCCTGCTGGGGTCCTTTTTTATTCTTCTTACCCAGCTTGAATCGCTGGCCTGGTTTTCACCTGCAGTGAGAACTGTAATGTTTTACGCCTACCTGATGGCAGCGGGTTTTGTACTTGGCAGGTTCATCATCATCCCCTTGCTTCGTTTATATAAGGCCGGCAAACGTATCTCACATGAGATGGCTGCCGGTATTATCGGAAAACACTTCAGTGAAGTTCATGATGTTCTGTTGAATACACTTCAGCTTAAATCCCTTTCTGACAACATTCCCGGGCAACAGGAACTCATCATGGCCGGCATCAACCAGAAGGCTGCAAGGCTTAAACCCATTCCCTTCACCTCTGCCATTAATTTCGGGGAGAATAAAAAGTACCTGGCTTATGCTGCTCCTCCCGTATTGATAATACTCTCTTTCCTGCTCCTATCACCCAATGCCATTACAGGTCCCGGCAAACGACTGATCAACCACTCCGAACTCTTCACAAGACCTATGCCGTTCACTATCAATGTTTTAAATCATGATCTCAAGGTTATTCAACAGGAAGACTTTGAACTGAAGATAAAAGTCACCGGAAATGAAATACCGGATCAGGTATATGTAGTTGCCGATGGAATTGAATATCAGATGGAGGCTCAGGATAAACTGAACTATTCCTATACATTTAAAAAAGTACAGAAGAATATTGATTTTCGTTTTCTGGCAACTGACAGGTATATAGGTGAATATGAACTGATTGTTCTTCCCAGGCCCATCATTCTCAATTTCGATGCCGAGATCAATTATCCGGCTTATACCAACAGAAAACAGGAGGTTGTCTCCAATACAGGGGATATAACCGTTCCCCAGGGTACGCTGGTTAACTGGAAATTTTACACAAAAGATACGCGTTTCCTTGTTTTTGGTTTTGGAGATACGAAAAAGTCCATAGAAGTGAAAAACTCCAATCTGGTGACCACCTCAACTAGGTTGATGCAACCTTCAAAAGTTTCTGTTAGTATTGCCAACCAGTATATGAAAAGCAATGACTCTATGTCATTCTTTATCAATGTGATACCAGATCTATCCCCGATGATCTCTGTTGAAGAATTCAGAGATTCGGTTTATGATAACAGACTATATTTCAGAGGGTTGATAAAGGATGATTACGGATTCCGAAACATGGAATTCCGTTTATCAAGAAAGCTTTCAGAGGTTGAAAATTCTGCAGAGCTTACACTTCCTGTTGATGTGGTAAAGGAAAATCCACAGCAGCAGTTTTACTACTATTATGATTTGGGCAGTGCCGGTCTGGAACCCGGTGAGCAGGTTGAATACTATTTTATTGTATGGGACAACGATGCCATCAATGGTTATAAATCGACCCGTTCTCAGAAAATGTCCTTGAAAATCCCAACGAGGGAAGAAATTGAAAAGATGGTTGAGGAGAATCAGGACAATGTGAAAACAGAGCTGGAAAAAGGGATTGACGAAGCCCGCAGGATACAGAAGGAAATCAGTCAGCTGAATAAAAAGCTGTTTGACAAGAAAAGTCTGAATTATCAGGAGAAGAAACAAGTGCAGGATCTGCTCGACCGTCAGAAGAATCTCCAGAAGCAGGTTGAAGCGATGAATGAACAGAATGAAAAAATCAACCGGAAAGAGAATCAGTATTCAGAGATTGATGAATCGATTCTGGAGAAACAGCAGCAACTGGAGAAGCTTTTCAATGAGATCATGTCGGATGAACTGAAGGCGATGTTTGAAGAACTGCAGAAAATGATGGAGGAGCTAGACAAAGACAAGCTGAATGAGGTCCTGGACAAAATGAAGTTCAATGCTGACGACATGGAGAAGGCACTCGACAGGAACCTGGAGCTTTTCAAGCAGCTTGAATTCGATAAAAAACTGTCGGAAACCATCGACAAGCTGAAGAACCTGTCGGAAGAGCAGAAGAAGCTGGCAGAAAAGACTGAAAATGCCGGAAATGAAGAGAAGGAAAAACTATCGGAAGAGCAGAAAAAGATCAACGATCAGTTTGAGCAGGTTAAAAAAGACCTGCAGGACATTAAGGAGATGAACAGTAAACTGGAAGAGCCCAACAACTTCAAAATTCCGGAGCAGCAGAAGGAAGCGATTCAGAAAGACCTGAATGATTCTGAAAAAAATCTGAAAGAGGGGCAGATGAAAAAAGCCTCAAAATCTCAGGAAGATGCTTCAGACAAAATGGAAGAAATGGGTGAAGATCTGTTTGAGATGCAACAGGAAATGGAAGAAGAAGAGTTGGGTGAAGACATAGAGTCGTTGAGGGCCATTCTTGAAAATCTCGTAAGGATTTCCTTTGACCAGGAAAAGCTCATCAACAGGTTAAATGGTATAAACCGGAACGATCCGCAGTTTTCGGGCATCGTGGATCAGCAGAAAGCCATCGGCGACAATCTTCAGATGGTTGAAGATTCGCTCACTGCTTTGAGTAAGCGTCAACCCATGATTGAATCCTTTGTCAACCGTGAAATTTCCTCCATCAACGATAACCTTGAGCAGGTAATGGTTTCAATGAACAACCGTGCCATCCCGGCAGCCAGGGGTAAGCAGCAGTTTGTGATGACATCGGTAAACAACCTGGCGCTGATGCTTGCGGAATCGATGAAAAAGATGCAGCAGAATATGTCTTCGAAATCCTCATCAAAATCGGGTAAAAGTTGTCCGAACCCGGGAATGGGAAAACCCTCCTCTATGAAATCGATGCGACAGATGCAGGAGAAACTCAATCAGCAGATGGAGGCTATCCGCAAAAGTCTCAAAGAGGGAAAAGGGGAGAAGGGGAAAACCGGACAGGGTTCGATGAGTGAACAGATGGCCCGTATGGCAGCACAGCAGCAGGCACTCCGGAATCAATTGCAGGAATACCGTGATCAGTTGCAGAAAGAGGGGTCGCTGAATCAGAAAGGACTGAACAAGATGATTGAAGAGATGGAAAAATCTGAAACGGAACTGGTGAACAAAATTCTGAATCAGGAAACCATGCGTCGCCAGGAAGAAATATTGACCAGAATGCTTGAATCTGAAAAAGCGGAGATGCAGCGTGAGCAGGAAGAGAGGAGGGAGTCGAAACAGGGTCAGGACATACTCCGGCCCGACCCTGAACAGTTCTTCCGCAAAAAGGGGCTTCAGAACAGTGAAACGGAAATGCTGAGGAGTGTGCCACCTTCGTTTAAAACGTACTACAAGAATATGGTCAACGAGTATTTCATGAACATCCCGGCCTCGAAAAACTAAGAACAGTCATGTTTGTCAGAAATCCTTTACCAACCTTCAGCCTGTTTGTCTGTGCACGAAGTCGTCATTTTCATTGATCCGATCTGTCAGTCTGTTTTGTGCAGAAAAAACCGTTGAGGCGGCCAGTACTTAAGTTTATTTGATTAACAATAGTCATCACTTACAAATCCTGATAACAGTGAATCAGCCAAGGATCAGTTTTTTCTCTGAAAATACCAGCTACCGTCACAAAGGTGTACGCAAAACAAAACAATGGATTGAAGATACCATTGTACACGAAGGAAAAATCCCAGGGGAGCTGAGCGTCATCTTCTGCAACGACGATACCCTTTACGAAATGAATGTGAAGTATCTCGATCATGATACACTGACTGACATCATCACATTCAATTACAACGATGGCAATCTGATATCCGGAGATATTTTTATCAGCATCGATCGGGTAAAAGAGAATTCGTTGTCCTATTCAAGATCTTTTGCTGAGGAACTTTCCAGGGTGATCATCCATGGGATTCTACATTTATGCGGCTACAATGATAAGACGGCTGAAGAGGAAAAACAGATGCGAAGCAAAGAAGATCAATATCTGGCTATCAAGCCCTGATAGTCGCCTTACGGAACAATATTTAATCGCTAACTTTGCAGCCTGATGTCAGACAACATCGGGCTCTTTTTTTTGTTTGATACGTACAGCCTGTGTCTGAATTTCGATTGTTCCACGTGAAACAGAATTAAATGTTTAAAGAATACGATGTAATTGTTGTAGGTGCTGGTCATGCAGGAAGTGAGGCAGCAGCAGCGGCAGCCAATATGGGCTCTTCTGTGCTGCTGATTACCATGAATATGAATACCATTGCCCAGATGTCGTGCAACCCCGCGATGGGAGGTATTGCAAAAGGGCAGATTGTCAGGGAAATTGATGCTTTGGGAGGTTACTCAGGAATTGTAACCGACCATACGATGATTCAGTTCAGGATGCTCAACAGATCCAAGGGCCCTGCCATGTGGAGTCCCAGGGCTCAAAGCGACCGGATGCGGTTTTCAGAAAAATGGCGTCTGATGCTTGAAGCCACCCCGAACCTCGATTTCTGGCAGGATACGGTTACAGGTTTACTTGTAGAGAATGGCAGGGTAGTAGGGGTAAACACCGCCATGGGTCAGACCATTCATGCCAGATCTGTTATTCTAACCAATGGGACTTTCCTTAACGGAATAATTCACATTGGCACAAAGAATTTCGGGGGAGGCCGCATGGGTGACAAACCTTCTGCCGGACTTACCGAGAACCTGGTATCGCTGGGATTTAAATCTGCACGGCTCAAAACCGGTACACCAGTCAGGGTTGATGGGCGATCAATTGATTTCTCAAGGATGGTTGAGCAGAAGGGAGACGAGGATCCCGGGAAGTTTTCGTATACAGATACGCCCCGGCTCCTGAAACAGAGGAGCTGCTACCTTACTTATACCAGCCCGGAAGTTCACGATATTCTTCGTCTTGGTTTCGATGAATCTCCGATGTTTGCCGGTAGGATAGAGGGCCGTGGACCCCGGTATTGTCCTTCGATTGAAGATAAAATTGACCGCTTCAGTGACAAGGACCGTCATCAACTTTTTGTTGAACCCGAGGGTTGGGATACAGTGGAGTATTATGTGAATGGATTTTCCTCTTCTCTTCCCGACTATATTCAATACAAGGCATTGCAGAAGATTCCCGGTTTTGAAAATGCCAGAATATTTCGTCCGGGATATGCCATTGAGTACGACTATTTCCCCCCTGAACAGCTTGGCTTTTCACTTGAAACCCTCCTTGTAAAAAATCTGTTCTTTGCCGGGCAGATCAACGGGACAACCGGATATGAGGAAGCTGCTGCTCAGGGATTGATGGCCGGAATCAATGCACATCTGGCAATTCGTGACCAAGCCCCTTTTATCCTTAAAAGATCAGATGCCTACATTGGTGTTCTGATCGATGATTTGATTACCAAGGGCATTGATGAACCCTACCGCATGTTTACCTCCAGGGCTGAGTACAGGATATTGTTGCGGCAGGATAATGCCGATATCCGTCTAACTCCTTTGTCATACCAGCTCGGGCTTGCCGGGGAGAACAGGTATAACACAGCACTGGCTAAACAGGAAGCTGTTCAGAAAGCCATCCGTTTTCTCTCCGAGCAATCCATTTCTCCTGATCAGGTAAATCCTTTGCTCGAGATCCTGGGTACAGCACCTATTCAGCAGAAAGTCAAACTTTCGAATCTCGTGCTAAGACCACAGGTAAGTCTGCAGGAAATCATTCAGCATGTTCCGTTCGTCTACGATCACTTTGCGGGCTATGCATCGTTGACGGAGGAAGTTGTTGAAGAGTCTGAGATATTGATTAAATATGAAGG
>CALMDN010000190.1 GCA_937864935.1 uncultured Bacteroidales bacterium | reverse complement strand
CGGGTTCACTCTTCCACAGGGAATCAGATTCTGCACCCGTTGCGGAGCTCCCGCTCCTGCAGATACCCAACAAAATCAACCAATATTGGCATCCATATCATCTGATGTGAAAGGTTCTGATCACGGTTCAGACAGCACCATCAAATCAGGTAAGAAGAAGAAAAGAAAGACCTGGGTTTTAACAGGTATAGTCGTCATTCTGATAGCCGGATTTTCAGCGGCTGGCTGGTATTTGTTGAAAAACAGTGAAGGAGTTGACAATGAAGAGGATATCATCCCGCCTGAATATGCTATTCATCCAGTTGTAAGCGGCACCACAACTGAAGAAACCAGAGAAGTTGCAGTTAGTGCAGGTAACGATGCCGCAGTCATTCTTTCCGACAGCAGCGGAGTTTTCGTCAAAGGGCTGAAAGGCAATGCAAAAATCACCTTAAGGAAAGAGACCAACAAAATAAGGACAGGATTGCCTGGTGTAGAAACAAGTGGATATATGTTAACTCTCACCCTTCGCACGGATTCGAATAATTCAGCGCTGAAACCTGTTATAACCATTCCCAAATCTCAGGTGGGCAACATAAATCCTGTGACTGTCAATATAGTAAGAGTATGTGATGTATATGGTTCTTACGGACAAATAATCCGCAATAAAGTGCAGTTCCTTCCTGTAACAAGGGATAAGGATGGTAATTATACAGCCCTGGATTATCTTTTTCCTTTTACAGCCGCATCATCCGGTCAGGTAAGCGATACGAAACCGGGTTTTCTTAAGAGTCTGGCCGGGATGCTGGTTCCGCAGGCCCGGGCTCAGAACAACAATTTTGCACCTGGTTTTGGGGTTATTAAAAATGTCACTTACTCAATCAGCACATTTCAGGGAAATTTGAACTGGGCTAAGAACCCGAAGTTTGTTCAGATGACTCCGGCGGTTAACTCAACCCATTTCAGGCGGCCCTCTACAGTTCCGGAAAGAACCAAAAGAACAGAGCCGGTTGTTAACATCGTTGTGCTGGTTCATGGCCACAACGAAGAAGAGAAAACAGGGCATGAGGAAAAGGAGATTCCAGATGTATGGGAGTATTCGTATAAAAAGGAGGTGTGGGATTACATCTACAAATACTATCTCGACCGGAAGGCAAAACTTGAAAAAGCCGATAAGAATAAGGCAGACAATTGCACCCTGTTTTATGAATTCATCTATCCCACCTACCGGCCGATTTTTACACCCGTACCAAACGGGGCCAATAAAATAACACCTCACCGTACCCTGGGAGAGGACCTGGGGGAGGCCATCAATCAGAAATTACTGACTGAGAACACGCAGGTTGCTCAAATGGTAAAAAACAATATTCCTTTTAATATTTACATTGTGGCTCATTCGATGGGAGGGCTGGTAAGCAGGGCAGGATTGAGATTTCTTGATGAAAGGTTAATTAAGAACTTCAGACAGTTAATTACCTGGGGAAGCCCGCATCAGGGAAGCCCCCTTATGACATTGCGATACATGATGGAAGCCGGGTTTGACGTTTCCATCGACGGATATGCCTATTATCCTGATATGTATGGAGATGCACCGGGATGGCTGGCAGCAAAGAGTGTTGTGGACACTCCGGGTACGCAGGATCTGCGATGGACAAATGGTTCTGCAGGTGTTGAAAAATTCTTTAAATACGACAATTTTTTCAGAGAAAACAGTGTTGAAAAGTTTGAAAACAAAGAATACGATCTTCGCACCGGTTCAAGATTTTATAACGATAACCTCAAGGCATTCAATGAGAATGAAAAATTCAGTGACCGGTTTACCTTCTTTACGGGAAATACCACACGGATAGCAGCTATTCATAAGGGCGGTTATTTTTCTACAAGGGCATATTATATGGTGAAAGCAAAACTAACCGATGGTGAAACCGCCATTGGTGCTTATTTTATCAGGCTGCTGGCTGAAGATAAGAAAATGAAGGATAATGATGGCGCCAGCCCGGTTTACAGCCAGGGGGGATCGGGGCTTTTCCGGAGGCCAAAGACTGTTGATATGGGTGATATAAACCACGAAGAGTTCTATGGAACACAGGGAATGACGGTAGCGGAAAGAACTTTCAGCGTGATGAATGAAACAGCCGATTGTAATTGTCCACATATTCAGGACTATGTTCAGAATGGAAATACGATAAGCGCCAGACTGATCTGGCCGGGTTTACCGAATCCGGCAAAAAGCATCAAAGGAATCAAAGTTGAAATAACGGATAGCAAAAGCCACGAAGTGCTGAATTCCAGTGACAAATTCAGTTTTACAGACGCCAATGGAAACTTTAAAGGAACAATTTCAGGTTCAAAGGAAATCAGCGGAGGGATGGCCATCACATTAAAAGCGGAAACATCAGCAGGAAGTCTGATCGAATATAAGAGTGAATTCTCCGGTGGCCAGGATTTCAAACTGAATTATTCCAGGGTTGAGGTAAGGTTATATGTTCAGGGAATGTATTTAGCTTATTCAAACTGGGATGGGAATGGTTTTATACCGGATGAGAACCAGATGGAGCAAAGCCGGCAGAATGGGTTGAGGGATGTTGGTGCTGTTATCAGAAATGAAAACATGTTCCAGGCTGAATGGGCAGTTTTACCTGCACTGACCTGGAATGGCAACAACTTCAGCATGCAGCACAAATATCAGGTGATGTCAAATCCGGCTGAAGAAAGGTGGAATAGCTTCAGGATTTATGGTACGATTTCCACCTCCTTTCCACGCACGGTCTCCGGAGAAGCAGGCTATACAATGAAAAACAAACTGATGGATGGAACTGATGGTTTTCAGGAGAAAGGCATTGTTTTCAGCAATGTTCCGTACAATTCTGTGAGTGAATCGGGGCTGGTATTCAGATTCTCATCAGGTGACTCGCATTTAAGCAAGTATGTAATCAAATACTGGAATAAAGATGGTGGAGGACAGTTTAAGACAGAGGCAGGTAACATTGACTGGAATCGGGGAGGAGATATCATGGTCAGGTTTTACAACAAATGATTTGAGGTGTTTGTCAATCGGAAAACTACTAATGTTTCGGTAAAACTGAATTCCAACTTTTCAGGTAAACGGGTATCAGAAAACTACAGAAAAGGTGTCCTGTTAAAACGGACAGGTATTGGGCACATCAAAGTGCCAGACCCTTTTATGTGTTTTGATTGTTGAAAAGTCTAATGTAAAGTGTCATGAATTTTTGCTCCAGATGCGGTAATCAGTTGAAGCCCGATGCCCGGTTTTGCGGCAATTGCGGGCAGGTGCTCCAGGGGCATCATCCGCCTGAACTGTCACAAAAGACAACCCAACCCTCATGTCCCGTTTGCAGCAACCCCGTTACCACCGGTAGCCGCTTCTGTAAATCCTGTGGTACCCCCCTTGTTTCCGCTTCAGCGGGTACCGGGAGTTTCAGGCCAGCCGCAACCATCGTGCAGCAGGTTTCACCTGCAAAGAGAAAGCGAAAATGGGTGCGGGTACTCCTCACCCTGTTTTTAATGGTTCCGGGGGTTGTTGTCTTATTCTACTTCCTGGGTACGTTTGAAAAGCAGCCGGATGATGTTTCCGTTATGCCTGAGCATGTTTCATTAACAGAATCCCGGCCCGATACGCTGACGGAGTATGCGGTTTCAAGTATAGAAGATATTGCGCAAACAGCCGAACAGGTGTTCCTGCAAGCCGATACTGCCGGCCTTGCCCTTATCCTATCCCCGACAACATTAGAACGGCAAAGGGCACACTTTACGGCACTTCAACCGCACATGAAGGCATTCGGCGAAGATTTCAGAAACCGAAAGGTGCTTTATGCCAACGAACTTTATGCCGTTTATGAGTTTGAATGTTCGCGCGGGAAGTTTACAGTGGATTTTTGTCTGGGTGAAGATGGCACCTGGAAGCTAATGAGGTATTGATAGGGCTGAATATGAAAAAGTTAAAGGAATACCGGAGATTGATATTATTTTATGCAGGATTGGGGTTGATGCTTCTTTTTGCAGGATACGGCAACAAGAAAGTACATCCTGACCTTAACAGGATGATGCTTGACAAATTTCTGAGCCGAAACAACAAAGGACAATTTTCGCAGAAGGATTTTGTGCACTATACTTTCTTCTTCGACAAGGGGGTGGTTTTGAAAGGTATCGACATCACAAAAGATGGACTTTTCAGTGCAACGGATGTGGCTGCTGCCGGATGGGGGTACAACTATTCAGAAGAAGGCAGTGCTGCCCGAACACCTGGTGACTGGATCGTACGCGGTGGTTTTTCTGCAGATGTTCCCGAAGTGCCGGCTTCTTTGCGCCATTTCTACGATCCGACCCAGCCTCCGGGAAACCGCTACCTTACCGACATCGCCAATGCAAAGATTATGGGGTCGTTGCAGAAGTATATCCTCACCAACCCGCACATCGACGGGGTTGAATGGGCCATCGGAAAGCCCGGTGATTTCTCACTTGATGCCCAGTCGCATCAATACACCTGGGAGCGGGGAAAACGGTGGATCAACATGGCTCTGGTAGAGAAAGACAAGAACAGGCGGGATGAATTTATGGCCAAAGCATGGCGTTCGCTGGGTGAAACGCTCCACATGATTGCCGACAATGGCTGTCCTTCGCATGTGCGCAACGATGCCCATCCTTCACCACTCTGGAACAACAATACCTGGCTCGGGAACCCCGATCCTTACGAAGAACTGGTTGACATGATCCGGAATTCCGATCCATCGTTGTTCATCAGCTTTGCAGCCGGATCACCCGATCCGGGATTTATTTCGTCAATCACCGGCCTGAAGAAGGCAGAGAAGATTGCCCACGAACTGGCAGTATTCACAAATAAGAACTTTGTCACCAACGAAACCATTTCCGGTACCGACCGGTTCGGGGAACACATCAGCCAGCTTACCCATCCCACAGCGCCATATTCTGCACCCCTGTTGCAGCATCTGACTTACGGAAGTGCTGATTATGCCTATGTTTCCCCATCCGGTGTGCGGCAGTGTTCCGACCGGTATTATTTTGCGGAGGTTGTTCCGGCTTTGTGCGATCCATTTGTTGACGTTGAGTGTGTGATATCTCAGGCGCAAGCTCTTTTCCCCAACATTGTGGAAGCCGGATCCAGGGTAATTGAGCTGTTTATCCCCAGAATCAGGGTACAGGTGGATCCGGTTGCCGGTTCCCGGATAACGGGAACAGTAAAACATATGAAGGATCAGGAATATCCCGGTGAAATCATGTACGAAGGCACTGTGAAGGTTCAGATAAAGGATAAAAAAGAGAAAATACTTCAGGAAATTGATGCTGTTGCCAGGAAAGGGAAATTCAGCTGCAGCTTTGACCCTTCCGTAGTAAGTGAAGGAAGCATCAGCGCATTTATTGACTTTGGCGGTATCAGGGTTCAAAGCCCGGATGTTCGTCTGAAAGCGGTGGAGAAGCCTGTTGAACCGGAGAAACCGCTCTCTTCCGGGCCCATGATTTCGAGAATCCTGATCTATGTTGAAAGTGAATTTGACGGAACCTTTAACTGCGGCAACTATGTGATTGATGCAAGATCATGGCTCGACCTTGAATCCTACAACATCAGCATCTCTTCGATCCCCGGATCGTTTAAAGGGTATAAGAAAACCGGCGATTATTATGTGGAAGTCTCCGGAAAAGCAACCGAAGATGAGCTCATAGAGCTGCGCTACAAGGGAAAAGGAAGCCTGGGTTGCCGGGAGCAGGAATGGGAGATAGTTGTCAAAAACATCCCCCGCATTAACCAGGGAATTGGCGATGACAACAACCTGATTTACCAGCTCCGGCCATATGAGGATTTCAAACATACCGGCATCGATATGTCGGCTCATGTGGCCATGATGAAACTGAAAGAGGTGAATATCGAGAACCGAAAACAGACCCGCAATCTGATACAGACAGGCTGGAATACCCAGGTTGTCGGGTCTTCGGTCCCGGTGAGCCCGCTCAACCAGCAGTCAGCCATTTCTGTATCCATTTACCGCTAGACCTTAAAAATACAGTCCATATATAAAATTATCAACCTTAAAAACCATCAGGATGAAAAAGTTAATCATTACAAGTATTGCGCTTTTCTTTGGAGCAATCATGCTATCATGTGAGAAGAACAACGACAAGCAGGACGATATCAGCGGAGACCAGTCACCGATGGGCGAAGTGGGCGTAACCGTTTCGTCTAGTTCCGCTGAAATCGCCGGTATAAGCAATTTTTCAGCATTTGTTACCGGTTTAGCCGATGGAGTGTCGAGCTACAGTGCTTCTGCCACCATCACCAACCCTTTATTTAAGAATATGGTAGCCGGGTTCCCGGGTGTCACCATCAACGGGGATGTGGTTACGATCACCGACATGAAGATGCAGCAAACCAAAGAGGGCATCAAATGCCTCAGCGGTCCGGGTGCAGGCGTGCTTGTAAAGTATGATTCTGAAGTGGGCGATACCTATCCGATCGGGAATACAGGGAAAGTGCGGAAGGTAGTAAGTAAATCAACTACCGATGATTATTCATACGGTTTCTTCCTGATCAAAACCATTCAGGTAGAAGATGAAAACATGGGATTTCTGAAGAACACAGGTGGAATTCTTAAAACAACCTACATCGCCAATCACAAGTTCGGACTGGTTGGCGTCAGGTTCGATTATGATGACGGAACCAGTGTAACCTATCCGCTTTACACAAGTGCGCAAAATTAATAAGGCTTGCACGGATTAACCCTAACGTACTCAACAGATATGCCTGACATTGTACTTCTGCCCTATAAATTCAGGCCTGCCGGATATATGCTGATCCTGGCAGGCCTGGTACTTGCAACCCTGTATATCTGGTTCGATTTCCGGTTAACTCTGCCAGTCTTCGCAGCGATTTCTGCATTTTACGAAACGAAGTTTTTCACCGTCATTCACACCAATGTGGCGGATGAATTCGTTCTGCTGAGCCTTCTGTCCGGTCTGGCCGTGATCGCTTTTACCAGAGAGAAAAATGAGACAGCAGGCATCGACCGGCTCAGACTCAGGGCATTTTTCCGTTCATCGGTACTCAACACCCTATTTTTGATTTTTACCATCCTGCTGGTTTTCGGGAGTGGTTTTCTGGGATTGCTGGTTTTTAACCTGTTTTCTTTTCTCCTGTTTTATGTTATTTTCTTCCGGATTTCACTAATGATACACCGGAGAGAGAGATTGACGCAGCAAACTGAACCGGATCAGACGATTCAGCTGCCCTGATCCGGATAAGGCAGAAAATACAGTTTATAACCATGATAAATGGTTTGATTGCATAGGTTATAGCTGAAGCTTAATTTAAATAACACTTGAATGAGCTATTGTAACTATTGCGGAACTCCGCTGAAATCCGGTGCAAAATTCTGCAACCATTGTGGACAAAAAATCGAAGCGCCGGCTGTTGATGAGGCGGTCGCACGCCCGCGCACAGAAAATTCGCGATCGGAGTTGAAGCCCACAGATGGAAATAAGTTCGAGATGAAGAATACTCAGCGACGCATCATGAACCTCTGGGTTTTTCTGCTTTTTGTTTTCATATTCCTGATTTTCCTGCCCGGAATCATCGGACTGGATGGTTTTGATGGGGGCTTTGCGCTGGGGTTTGTGTCGTTTTTCATGGTTATCATGAGTGTGATCATCATCTTCATCTACCGTTCAAGGGCAAAGCAGCTCGACAGCATTCTTTCGGGCGAAGGCCGGATCGCGGTCTGGTTCTACCATCCTGATGAGTGGACCCGTTTTGTGGAGGGTGATTTTGCCGAAGATAAAAAGGTTAAAAGGACGATCTTTTACATCATATCGGGCATATCGGTGGTGATAGGTATTCTGCTCACCATCAGGTATCAGGATATCCTGATCGCGGAGATTGTTCTCGGACTGATTGCATTTGTGGCCGTTATCGCGTTTGTTGCCCCTTACTTCAGGCTGAAAAAATTACGCAAGTCGAAACCACAGGCGCTGATTTCTGAAAAAGGGGTTATTGTTGGCCGTATGTTTCATCTGTGGGTGAAGCTGGGTGCCTCACTCGACGCAGTCTGCTGGAATGATGAGAACCCCGGCACCCGCATGATTGAATTCACCTATTCCATGCCAACCCGTAACGGGCGCGATCAGCAGATTGCCAGGGTACCTGTTCCGGAAGGGATGGCTGCCGAAGCCCAACTGGTGTTTGAATATTTTGCCAGGATTACCGGATCAGCAGAAGATCACAACGGGCCGGGGGCATAGGGGAATCCGGTATTCACCAGAAAAAGAGGGTATATCCTTTCATAAAAGCAGGAAATCGTTGCTCAACCAACTGAGAAATCCGAAAGATTCAGAAAATTAACAGAACTTTAAGCCAGATAACAAATACAAATGATCATGAAAATAAACGCCACATACTTCTTTTCAGCTATGGTTGCATTGCTGGTTGCGGCTTCCTGCAGCAGCAGACAGCAATCCGGGCAGGAAGCACCGGATAGCATAGATACAATTGCTTATATGAAATCCGGGGACTCCATCACCCGGATAATGCAGGAAGTACTGCTCAAAAATGTAATGCAGGCAACAAAAGCCGGAGGAGCAGTGTATGCCGTTGAGTTCTGCAACGAACGGGCCATGCCGCTTACTGATTCCCTGTCAGCAATCTACAATTGCCGTATTCAGCGGATTTCTGACAGATTCCGCAATCCGGCAAATAAGCCAACGGAGAGTGATCTGCCGGTATTGGAGGGTATGATGTCATCCGGGCAGGCAAAGCCGGTGGTGACCAGTGACGCTGGCAGCATCGTTTATTACAAACCCATCAAAATCGGCATGGCCTCCTGCCTCAATTGTCATGGAAGCGAAAATGGCCAGATTGACCGCAACATCCTGGATGTGATAAAGCAAAAGTATCCGGCTGACAATGCCACCGGATACAAGGAAGGGGATTTGCGCGGAGCCTGGAAAATTACATTTCAGATACCGGAACAGCATTGATTCCGTTGGTTCTGGTTTGACAGAACGTAGTTTCCCGATCAGGAGTTTTTGATCTGCATCACCCTGGTGTGAATGCTTGACAGGTATCTGACCATCGTAATGTAACGGTTGGCTGCCGGTGCCAGCAGAACTTTTCCTGTACCTGTGAAGGTATTTACAATGCCTTCGCCCGAGGTAAAGGTTGAGAACAGTCCTTTGCTGGCCTTATTCACCGTAAATTCAATGCCGGCAGTACGGGCTACTGCAAAGGATCCATCAACCACAAGGCGGTCATTCACCAGATTGATTTCTTCCAGTGGCCCGTTTGATACAATCACCAGTTTGCCGCTGCCCGATACCTGTGTCTGGAAAAATCCCTCACCAGAGAAAAACCCGCTGACAGCCTTGTTGGTCCACATGCTGATTTCAATACCCATCTCAGAGGCATAATACGCCCCCTTATCCAGAATCCAGGTTTCGTTGCGAAGTTCCATAATGGTAAATTCACCAAAGCTGGGTTCGAGATACACGGTTCCGGAGCCTGAGATGGTTGGTTTAAAAGCACTTTCCCGGGTAACCATTGATTTCAGCAATCCGCCGGCCGAGGGCATTTTTGACTCAAGCTGAAGGTTACCCTGCATGTAATACATGGCACCCGATTCACAGCGGAATGAAGCGTTCTGCATCTCTACCTTCACCATTTTCAGCATCTGTTTTTCCTCCACGCTGAAGTTCAGAAGTGAAGGTACGGCCGGAGCGGGTGGAGGTGCCTGATACACCGGTTGTGGCGGTGCCTGGGGTTGCATGGTTGGCTGAACAGGAGGTGCAGCGCCAATATCCTGCCTCGATCCGCATTCATGACAAAAAACCGCACCATCCTTCAGGCGCGTTCCGCAGTTTCCACAAAAAGCCATAATGTTCTGTTTTATAGGTTATTATTGTATTTTTTAGTTTCTCCTGTTAAGCGTGAGCGCATCAATTGTTCGGGGATTCTTCAAACACCGGTGGCTGGCCTTCGGGGCTCAGTCCAAGTTTATCAAGTAGCCCGGGTATCAGAGGGAGTTTTTCTGCAGGCACCGGCAACCGGACCTGATCTTCGCTCATCCCTGTCCGGGTAGGATACTGCACCGAGAGGGTCAGTATCGCAGGTTTTACCGAAAGATCGAGCGATGAAGCGATCAGGCTGGCCCCCATACTGCCCCAGTTTGAAAATGAGCCACCCACATAGGCAGCGTTTTCACCGATCATGACCAACGGCGGGCTAAGGCGTTTGCGGCGGTTCCGCAGCAACGGGAAGATAAAAGCCGGCAGACTCAGAAAGGCGATGATGCCAAGAATGATGATCACAAAGAGAAAATCGCCCGATACAACCACGAGAAATGCACCAACCACCAGCGAAATGACGGTAATCAGCAGGTAGGTCGAATTGCTGATACTCCGGTCTTCCGACAAATCGTGTGCAAGGTATTTTTCCCAGTCTTCCCTGCTCAGCAACCAGGCAGCCAGAAAATTGTCGTGATTCAGCATCCGGTCAAGCCGGCGGGCCCTGGGAATATAGAAAGCCAGGGTAATGAGCCCGGAGACTACAATCATACCACTGATGGTGATGATGGCAAAACCTCCATCCATACCATCGAGTCCGACAATTCCCGGCACGAAACAGGCAAACAGAAACAGCGCCATCAGTACTGTCCAGATTCTGACCACCCGCCATTGGTGGTTTACCGGTCTGATGCCTGAAACATCCATACTAATCGGCTTCGTAACCCTCGATCACCACAAATCCCTTTTGTCCCGACTGCCCGTTGTATGACCATGATTTCTCGTCAGAAACCTCCACTTTGTAGGTTCCCTCTTCCAGCCTCACGTTGGGCTCACAAATCCATTTGCCGTTGGGTGTGCCATCGTCGCCCTGAACACCTCTTGCCTGCCAGGGCCCGAAAGTCTCCTTTTTGCGCTGCAGTGCGATGGTTCCCGGTTGGGCTCCTTTGCCCCAGTTATGGTGGTAAGTGGTGATTTTTGTGATGACAAAGGCTTTGTCGAGCTTGAGTTTGCTGGCGAACAGCGGTCCGCTTTTTGCCTCATCGGTGTTGTGGATACTGAGTATGGTACGACCGCTTTTTGAACCTGAGGGTTTGATCTTCACTTTCAGGGGTTCGTTGGTCTGAGCCGGCTCCTGGGGGGTAGGTTCCGTTTTCTTTGGCTCAGTTGCTTTTTTGGCCGGTGGTGTTTTCTTTTGTGTATTCTGTCTGTTGGCAGCCGGTTTGGTGGTTTCCTTTACCGGTGCTGTAACCACAGGTTCCGCAACGGGGACTTCCGTCTGCCGGGCAGTATCTTCCACAATAAAATCATCTGTAATTTCAGCTTCGGGTACCACAGCCACAGCAGCGGTATCGGCTACCGGCTCTCCGGATTTTTTCAGGAATTTATTCCAGGCAAACCAGCCGCCTGCTCCAAGAACCAATACTCCGGCCACAATCAGCACCGGCAGCAGGATTCCCTTCCTGCTCTTTTTGTCTGCCTGCTGAACTGGGCTGACCGGCTTAACCTGCGCTGGTTTTTCAGCTTTGCTTGGTGCCGGAGGCGGGGGTGGTGGAGCAACGGGCGGTGGGGTAAAGGCTGCTTTAGTTTCCTGAACCGGGGGAGGTGCAGGGGTGACTTCCTCTCCGTTTTTGTGACCGCATTGTTCGCAGAAGATGCTTCCTTCTGTCATGGGAGATCCGCACTCCTCGCAGAATCCGCCGGAATTCGCCGGGGGCTGCTGAGCTACAGGAACCGGTTCATCAACCACTGCCACAGGGGGGTCAGGTTCCTTTATAAAAGGTTCAGCAACAGGCTCAGCTTTGCTTTGGGCCATATTTGCTCCACATTGTTCACAGAAGTTGCTCCCTTCTTCCATGGGAGATCCGCATTCCTCGCAGAATCCACCGGCATTTGCCGATGGCTGCTGAACTGCAGGAACCGGTTCATCAACTGCTGCAACCAGGGGTTCAGGTTGCGCTACTACAGGCACAGCAACTACTCCAGCCAGGGGTTCAGCAGCCGGAAGGGCGTTGTCCGCCCCACACTGCTCACAAAACCTGTCATCCGGGCCCATGGCGCTGCCACATTGCCGGCACTTCACCGCTGTGTTGGATGCAACCTCCGGAAGGTCGGTTTCCGCAGGCAGGGCCTCTTTGGAGGTTTCCTGATTTTCCGGTTCTATGGTGCGGGCGTCGAAACCGCATTCCTGACAGAATCTGGCACCTTGTTCAAAGTTTGCTCCGCATTGTGGACAGAATTTCATAGCTCTTTGTGATTTGTATTCATAAGTTGGGCCGACAGCAGGACCATCGGCCCTTATTTCTTACTATTCAGTCAGTTTCAAAAATTGAACCCGCCTGCCGCTCCGGCAAAGAAGAGTCCCATAACGGCTGCGAGAACCAAACCGAGAACCACTGCGATAACGATCATGGCTATAATGGTCAGAACGACATACCCTACCACTTTCTGTTGCGGTGTGTTTTTGATCAGTGGCAATCCGACGGCAAACAGATAGATTGCGTAAAGCCCGATCAGCATAATCAGAATGCTCATGGAGTTGCCCAGAAGCAGCAGAATCCCTGCAACCCATTGCGGGGTGCTTGAATAAACAGCGACCTGAAGTGAGCGTCCGAAGTTTTTCTCAGAATCAAAGGAGGGGGCCAGCATATCGATAACCCAGGCAAGGAGGTAGACACCGATCACCGCAGACAGGAGCTGAATGAGACCGGTTGATATACCGGTTGAAAGGCTCCGGTATGTATACCCCATGAACGAAGATCCGATCACCCCAAATTTGATCAGCGCCGAAAGTGCAGGAATAAGGGCGAGAATCAGGGCATATCCGGCAATCAGTTTTGTGGTGTTGGGTTGCTCTGTTGCCACCACCGCCCACTCCTGTTTCGGCCTGATGAGGATTCCGATTACCCGCTGAATCAGGTTGGTGTTGCCCGAAACGGCATTTGCAAAGGTGTTGCCCGCTTCCCTGGCCTGGTTGTACACCGGCTCCTGCTGCTGATAAACCGGAGGGGGTGGAGGTGACTGAACGGTGGGTGCGTCGGGTGTTCCGACAGGTGTTCCGCAGGAAGCGCAGAATTTTGCCCCTGGCTTTAATTCTGCTCCGCAACTTGTACAAAATTTCATGGTCTTGTTTTTATGGGTTAATAAAAATTTCTTCGGGAATATTTGTCCGGCACTGGCTCAAAGCAGAGAAAAACAAGCTGAATGGTGAAATTAAGTATTAACAAAAATACCATATCAGTTTGCCTCTGGCAATAGCCGGAGTCTATTTGTAATTAATCTAAATAGGATTTTAAACGGTATTTTTTGATGCAGTGGTTGCAATCCCCTGGTTCAGGAATTGGCAGATTTACCGTTTATTCCGGTAAAGAGCTTTAAACCGATGTGTAGGGAATTTCCTTTCTCAGGAGGAGTTCAGGGGTGATTTCTTCAGCCATCTGTTCATCGTCTTCGGGTACATATTGCTCCGCCCAGGCTGAATAATATACAATCTCCCAGTTTCCATTAAAATCTTCCGTCAACGCACTCATGGTTTCGACCCAGTCGCCTGAATTCAGGTAATGGATTCCGTCGACCATTCTGTTGGCCGGATGGTGGATGTGGCCGCAGATAACGCCCTGGCAACCCTTGATGGCTGCGATTTTACACATCTCCGATTCAAAATCATTGATGTAGGAAACAGCCTGTTTAACCCTGTTTTTTACTTTCTGTGAGAAGGAGTAGTAAGGAAGCCCCCTTCGGGTGCGGTAGCGGTTGATGGCACGGTTTATCCTCAGCAGCAGGGTATAGCCGATATCGCCCAGTATGGCCACAAACCTCAGCCGGGTGGTAATGTAATCGAACACATCACCATGGCAGACATAATATTTCTGGCCCTTGGATTCGTATATAAGATCGCGGATCATCGAAAAACTGCCAAACTCAAACGGGAGGAATTCATCGAGGAAATCATCGTGGTTGCCC
>CALMDN010000189.1 GCA_937864935.1 uncultured Bacteroidales bacterium | reverse complement strand
ATTGCCATGAAGGCAGGAGGGGACTTCATCAAAACTTCAACCGGAAAGATCAGCCCTGCAGCCACACCGGAAGCCGCTTTCGTCATGCTGCAGGCAATCCGTGATTTCCATGAATCCACCGGCAGGTTTATCGGTTTCAAACCGGCCGGCGGTGTTTCTACCCCGGATCAGGCGCTGATCTATGTGCGCCTGGTTGAACAGCTTCTGGGACCTGAATGGCTCAGCAGCCAGCTGTTCAGAATCGGGGCCAGCCGGCTGGCCGATGCCATCGTTCAGGCTCTGGTTTAGATTTTTCTGTTTTCCTTTTCACGCATTGTGACAAGGAAAGTCAATGAAAATCAGATACATATTTCTTGTCTTTATGCAGGTTCCGACCTCTTTCAGTACCCGCTGAAGCAATGATTGTATGTAAAAACTTGCATTTGTTGTTTTGCAGAAGTATTTTTAGCGCTTCAATTGTTGTTACATTACCAAAACGGAATTACCCATGCGGACAGCCATACTTTCACTGCTTCTTATATTTGCCCTGTCGGTTAAAGCGCAGGTTGCGATCGACACTGCACCTGACTTCACCGTGAAAGATGTTCACGGAGGCCAGCACCACCTTTACGGCTACCTGGATGCCGGTAATTATGTGGTCATCGATTTTTTCACCACCAATTGCGGTCCCTGCCAGACTTATGCTTCGGAGGTAAGTGCCTCGTACGAATATTTCGGTTGTAACGGCTCCAATGTGGTTTACATGGGCATCAACTGGGGCAGCGACAACACCGGGGTTATACTGTTCGATTCACTCTGGGGCGCCCATTACCCGGCAGTAAGTGGTTTGCAGGGCGGAGGAAACAACGTGGTAGAATCTTTTCAGGTACAGTCTTACCCAACGGTAATCCTCATTGCCCCCGACAGAAGCATCGTCAATAACTACATCTGGCCACCACTGCGCGATACCATCAATGCCAATGTGCTCGAAGCCGGAGGTTTTCCCCAGGCCTGCACCGTTTCAACCAACCATCCACAGGAGGACATCAGTCCTGAAATCAAGGCTGTTCAGCCAGGTCGTGAGCAGTTGCTGCTGACGCTCAGTGGTCATGCTGAATCGGGACTCCTGCAGGTATACGCAGCTGACGGAAGGTTGGCCGGCACTTTCAGGACCTCTGCTTCAACGTCCGTGTACCCGGTAAATCACCTGAAAGCAGGAGTGTATATCGCGAGGCTGTCAGAAAATGGCCGCTTCCGGGTAAGTTACAAGTTCGTTGTCAGGTAGTGCCGCAAACAGGTACACAATGCGCTGTCTGCTTTCCGCAGAACGACCAATCTTTCTGATTCTCAGCAAGCCAGTTTACGATGGAATCATTATCACCCAATTTTTTCGTTAAGGACATCAATGCCACCATTGAGTTCTACAGATTGCTCGGTTTTCAGACCGTTGCCACGGTTCCCGATGAGGGAGATCTGGTGTGGGCCATGATGACTTGTGGCAATGTAAGTCTTATGTTCCAGACCTTCAGCAGTCTGGGTGACGAGCTTCCCGAAATCGCCCGCACAGAGGGTGGTTCGTTGTTGCTTTACATTAAAACCACCGGAATCAGAAAGTTTTTCGCACACTTAGAAGGTAAAGTAAGGATATTGAAGGGACTTGAGAAAACCTTTTACGGTGCTACAGAGTTTTCGGTACTTGACAACAACGGCTATGTACTCACTTTTGCTGAGGACGAATGAGAACGAAACCTGTTCCTGCTTCCGGATGTCGTACTTCACGGCCATTGATGCCCTATGTTGTGAATTTCAGCCTGTTGCTGCTTGTTTTCCTTTTGCAGCCAGCCTTCTCCCAGGAAGTCACCTACCGGACCATTCCCGCAATTGCTTACTATCCTGCTGATGAACAGCCTGTTGATGCTTACGGGCAGCAGCAGTGTGTGCTCGATCTGTATGTTCCTGAGAATGCAGCCGGTTTTTCAACCCTGGTTTGGTTCCATGGAGGAGGGCTCACCGGTGGCAGCAGGGAAATCCCCGAAGCACTCAAAAACAAGGGCATAGCGGTTGCCGGGGTTGGCTACCGGTTGAGTCCGCAGGTAAGTTCACCCGCCTACATTCGTGATGCTGCGGCAGCCATTGCCTGGGTGTTCAGCAACATCGCCGGGTACGGGGGAGACACCTCACTGATTTTCGTCTCCGGGCACTCAGCCGGAGGTTACCTTGCTGCCATGGCCGGACTTGACAAGCGATGGCTGGGAGAGAAAGGCCTCGATGCCAACCGCATTGCCGGCCTGATACCCCTTAGTGCGCAGACCATCACCCATTTTACCATTCGCAGGGAACGAGGCATCAAAGAGACTGTTCCTGTGGTTGACAGCCTTGCACCCCTGTTTCACGTGAGGGCCGATGCCCCGCCTTTGCTCCTGATCACCGGCGACCGTGAACTGGAACTCTGGGGCAGGTACGAAGAAAATGCCTACCTCATGCGTATGATGAAGGTAGCAGGCCACACGGAAACCCGGCTGCTTGAACTGCAGGGATACGACCATGGCATGACCAACCCGGCCTTCCCGCTGCTGCTGGAAGAAATCAAGCGACTTGCTACCCGGAAAAGGTCAGTGAATGGCCGGCAATGAGCAGGCATCCGCTTCTGTTTCAACATAAGGCAAGGGAATCAGGCTTTATTTCTGTCCCCAATTTGAATTCAGGCTGCAATTCTCAGAAAGACCAGAACCACAATGAACCATACCACCAATTACAGCAACACCTTTATTCAGGTGGCTGATGACTGCAAAGCCGTGAGGGGAGAAGTTCCCCCGTCGAAGGGGGAATCGAAAAGCATCGCGCAACTGCAGTTTGAGCTCCTTTACGGCAATCCATACCAATACACTTCAGATGAAGTTTTGTTTCAGGTATTTGCCTGCAAGAAGGAGATAGTGAAGCATGACCTCGACGATGCCAGAGAACAGTTTTTCTCCAAAGGGCAACCCTGTTTCAGGGCCTCACCGCTCACAAAGCAATATGGCTGGGGCGTTCACAGCGATGCCGCAGGTAAAATAGCCATCTACGGATGTGAAACAGCGGAGTATAAGCGTTTTTCGGAGGATGCTTCGCTCAAGGTAATCCGGGCCATGAAATCGAAGCGGTAGGGTGTGGGCCGGGTCGACTTTACTCAACCTTTTATACTTTTATTTTGATTTTTCTGGTTCTGGTCAGGGGTTTTATATCGAAGGCATCTCTTCTAACCTCACAGGACACTGAGAATCTGCAGAGTACCGCTATAAACTTATGGAGGCAGCAGAGAAGGGCTCAGCATGGTTTCTGCTAACAGGCAACACCAGAGAGAGCGTACGATGCTGATGCAATGATCTTGCATGATGAGAAGCACTATCCGGACATCTATCCAGATTCTTGAGTTGCATGGCTGATTTTTGGAATCTCCCGGGATGTAATCTTCTGAAAAGTGGTAAGTTTGTGTTGTTATAAACACGTTGCAAGCAAGCTTAGGACAACCGACATGATCACCAACAGACAACTAAAATCGGCTGACAATTTCGCTGTAACTTGAGACAAATCGACCTGACTTTGCCGACACTCAAACC
>CALMDN010000188.1 GCA_937864935.1 uncultured Bacteroidales bacterium | reverse complement strand
CACCCACCATAATCAGCAGTGAAGTACCTCCGTAGAAATTCGCAAACTGCTGGGTGATACCGATGGTTCCGACCTATGAAGGCATAATGGCAACAAAGGCAAGAAACAAGGATCCAGGCAATGTGATTCTCGACATGATCTGATCGATGAACTCTGCTGTTTTCTTACCCGGTTTTACACCGGGAATAAACCCATTGTTCTTCTTCATATCCTCAGCCATCTGGTTCGGATTGATGGTAATGGCTGTGTAGAAGTATGTAAAGACAACAATCAGCAAAGCGAATACAAAATTATACCAAAAACCGTGAACATTGGTAAATGCCGCAAAGAAACCTGACAATGATTCTGACTGGGCAAAACCGGCCAGAGTCAGCGGCAGGAACATAATTGCCTGAGCAAAAATGATGGGCATTACGCCGGCAGCATTCACTTTCAGCGGGATGTACTGCCTTACCCCACCGTATTGCTTGTTACCCACGATACGTTTGGCATACTGTACCGGAATTTTGCGGGTTCCCTGTACAAGCAGGATACTGATAAGCACTACGCCGATAAGCACAGCAAGTTCAACAATGAAGATTACAAGTCCGCCACCTTTCTGTTCCATTCTTGAAACAAGCTCTCCGAACAGTGCAAAGGGGAGACGGGCGATAATTCCGATCATGATGATCAGGGAGATACCATTGCCAATCCCTTTATCAGTAATGCGCTCACCAAGCCACATAACGAACAGGGTACCGGAGATCAGGATGATCACTGAAGAAACCCAGAAGAAGGTGGAAGGAGAAGTAACCGACGGATCAAATGGTGTTATTGCCTGTGCCGGCAGCTGAGAAATCAGGTTGGCTATGTAGCCGGGAGCCTGAAAACCAGTAATAACAACAGTAAGATATCGGGTAATCTGATTGATCTTTTTACGGCCGCTTTCGCCCTCCTTCTGCAGTTTCTGGAAGTATGGAATGGCCATACCCAGAAGCTGAACAACGATAGAGGCAGAAATATAAGGCATAATTCCCAGAGCGAAAATTGACGCATTGGAGAAAGCCCCGCCGGAGAACATATTCAGCAAACCGAGAAGCCCGCCGCTGGTCTGATTCTGCAGATTGGCCAGCTGGTTGGGATCAACACCCGGAAGCACCACATAAGAGCCAAGCCTGTAGAGCAGAATAATACCTATGGTGTAGGTAATACGCTTCCTGAGCTCGTCAATCTTATAGATGTTCCGTAAAGTCTGGATTAGTCTTTTCATCTAAAGTTTAGATTTTAATTGCCTGACCACCTTTTGATTCTATTGCTTTGGCAGCAGTTGCTGAAAAAGCGTGAACTTTTACATCCACTTTTGCATTCAGTTCGCCACGACCGAGAATTTTGACTTTATCGTTTCTTGAAGCGAAACCGCTTTCAATGAGAACATTCATGTCAATAACTTCCAGATTTTTTGCTGAAGCAATTGATTGAATCACGTCAAGATTCAGACTGCGATACTCAACACGGTTGATATTTTTGAATCCGAATTTGGGTAAACGCCTGAAAATGGGCATCTGACCTCCTTCAAAACCAATTTTCTTGCTGTATCCCGAGCGAGATTTGGCACCTTTGTGACCGCGGGTAGCGGTTCCACCACCTCCCGAACCCTGACCGCGGCCGATTCGTTTGGATGATTTTACAGAGCCTTTAGCCGGTGTAAGATTACTTAAATCCATAATGTCTTTCCGATTAACGTGGTATATTAATTAGATTTCTTCAACTTTGAGCAGGTGGTTGATTTTAGCAATCATACCGGCTATCTGGGGAGTTTCAACAACCTCAACCGGGCGACCCATTCTGGTAATACCCAGGGCTTTCAGCGTGAGCTTCTGCCTTTCAGGCTGCTTAATGCCACTCTTTATCTGTGTTACTCTTAACTTTCTCATTGTTACTCGTTTTAGGGTAGTTGATTAACCGTTAAACACCTTGCTGATATCAACACCGCGCAACTGGGCAACCGTATAGGCATCGCGCATATTTACCAGTGCATCAATGGTAGCTTTCACCACACTATGCGGATTTGAAGATCCTTTTGATTTGGCAAGCACGTCTTTAACACCTACACTCTCAAGCACCGCACGCATAGCACCTCCGGCAATTACACCGGTACCTGCAGAAGCCGGTTTCAGGAAAACGAGCGCTCCGCCATATTTACCCAGCTGTTCGTGGGGAATGGTACCTTTGAGCACCGGAACCTTCACCAGGTTCTTTTTGGCATCGTCAACACCTTTGGCAATGGCTGAGGTTACCTCTTTTGCTTTCCCAAGTCCGTATCCAACAACACCGTTTTCGTTACCAACAACCACGATTGCCGAGAAACTGAATGTACGGCCCCCCTTGGTAACTTTAGTAACCCTTTGTATACTTACCAGCCTGTCTTTGAATTCGATTTCGCTGGATTTAACCCGTTTGATATTTGCGTTTGCCATGTTTGTTAAAATTTGAGGCCTCCTTCCCTGGCAGCTTCAGCCAGAGATTTGATTCTACCATGATATAAGTATCCGTTGCGATCGAATACAACCTGTTCAACACCTGCTTCCAGTGCCCGTTTGGCTATAAGCTGGCCAACCAGTTTAGCCTGTTCGGTTTTTGCCATCGGCGTACCCGGAAATTCAGGGGTGCGCGACGATGCAGAAACGATGGTTTTGCCTTCCAGATCATTGATGATCTGAGCGTAAATCTGTTTGTTGCTTCTGAATACGGTTAACCGGGGTTTCTCAAGGGTTCCGGTGATGTTTTTCCGGACTCTGAGTTTGATCCTGTATCTTCTGTATTCTTTTCTGTTCTTAATAGCCATCCTTATCTTAGGAATTTGCCCGGAAACCCGGGATTGGTTTATGTTAAATATTATTTATCAGATGCTGACTTTCCAGCTTTCTTCTTAACAACCTCGCCCATGAACCGGATACCCTTACCTTTATATGGCTCAGGTTTACGCATTGAGCGGATTTTGGCAGCTACCTGTCCGATCAGCTGCTTGTCGTATGACTTCAGCGTAATCGTCGGGTTTTTTCCCCTTTCGGCAGCGGTTTCTACACTCACTTCCGGCGGAAGTTCAAAGAAGATACTGTGCGAGTATCCAAGGGCAAGCTCCAGAAGATTTCCGGTAGCAGTTGCTTTGTATCCTACACCCACGAGCTCCTGAACGACAGTATATCCTTCTGAGACACCCTTAACCATGTTGGCCAGCAGTGAACGGTACAAACCATGCTTCGACCTGGTATCCTGGGTTTCGTTTTTGCGTTCTACGAGCAGCGATGTACCCTCTACCCTTACAGCAATATTCGGATCAACCTGTTGTTTCAGCTCACCGAGTTTTCCCTTTACGGATACCAGATTGGCATCTGAAACAGTAATCTGAACACCGGCAGGCAAACTGATTGGTAATTTTCCTATTCTCGACATTGTAAAACTCTCCTCTCAATTAGCTAATGTAACACAAGACCTCACCACCAATCTGGAGTGTGCGGGCTTCTTTATCGGTCATCAGGCCCCT
>CALMDN010000187.1 GCA_937864935.1 uncultured Bacteroidales bacterium | reverse complement strand
TCTGGAAATTCGTCCGACAACCGCCGCCTACGAAGCCAGTCTGACTGAATTGAGGATCGACCTCAACCCGGCAGAGAAAGTGATCAAAGGTGAACATTGCTCTGTTCCGGTAACTGAAACCCTTCGCCGGGGCGACAAGGTTTACCTGGTGGTTGATTCCGGCCATCCCTTGTTTCAGGCACAAAGTGAAAAGGCCTGAGCCTTCACCCGGAAAGCTGTGGTGAACAGAAACCCCCGGAAAACAGTTTAAATCTGAAAGACGAACCTTCAATGAAACTCCTGACCAACTACCATACCCATTCACGCTTTTCGGATGGATCATCAGCTCCCCGTGACTACGTGGAAGAAGCCCTGAAGCAGGGTTTTACCACCCTGGGCTTTTCAGAACATTCCGTGCTGCCCTTTGAAAACACCTTCGCTCTTCAGCAGGGAACCGAGCAGGATTATGTAAGTGAAATCAGCTGGCTGAAACAGGAATTCAGCGCAAACCTTGAAATCCTGCTGGCCCTGGAGGCCGATTACATTCACGGGATGAGTACCGGCTTTTCTGCCCTCAAAAGGGGACTGGGACTGGATTACATCATCGGAAGTGTACATCTGGTAAAGAACAGCCATCCCGACAAACTGTGGTTTATCGATGGCCCCAGGCGTGAGACTTACGACGATGGCCTGAACGAACTGTTTGGTGGTGATATCCGGAAAGGAGTTACCGCTTACTGGCACCAGATCAACCAGATGCTCGTGAATGAGGAATTTGACATTGTCGGTCACCTGGATAAGATAAAAATGCACAACCAGGGCCGCTGGTTCAATGAATCAGATGAATGGTACACCAGCCTGGTAAAGGAGACCGTTGCCCTGATTGCTGAGAAAGGGGTGATTGTGGAAGTTAATACACGGGGTATCTATAAAGGGCGCAGTGAAAGTCTATTCCCCGGCGAATACATCCTGAAGCTGTTGCACGAACGCGGGATTCCGGTGACCATCAGCAGCGATGCACATCAGCCGGCAGAGATCAGCCTCCTGTTTGATGAAGCAAAGAGGACCCTGCAATCCTGCGGTTATGGTGAGACTTTCCATTTCAGCAAGGGTTCGTGGAAACCGGTTTCATTCGCCTGAACCCGGCTTGTATTGCATGAAAAAATGCCGGATGCCGGCTTCATCAAATGCGGGTCCTGAAGGAACAAATCCAAGTTTCTCATAAAATCCGGTTACCTGTTCCTGGGCATGCAGATACACTGTTTTCTGCAAAGGGACGACCTCTTCAAGTACCCGTTTTACCAGTTGCTCCCCGATTCCCTGTCCTCGGTGGTCATTAAGTACCGCAAAGCGTTCGAGCTTAATCCCTTTTCCTGTATGCCGCCAGCGGCAGGTAGCCACGGCAAGCGTATCCTGAAAAGCGAGGTAATGAACCGCAACGTCTTCAAATTCATCGTATTCCAGTTCTTCAGGCACATGCTGCTCTTCAACAAACACCTGAAAGCGGATTCTCCGGCTTTGCTGCCGAAATTCATTGTCTGATGCTGAAAAACGGATGATGCGGTTCATGGTATATTTCCGTTAACTGTTTGACGATGGCTTTGTTCCCAAAGGGCCGGCCTGATTGCCTGCTTTACCGTTCCGTGATTGGCGGTTACCCTGCATACATAAATGGTATCAATTGGTCGCAGGGAATAACACCAGGGGGCTACCCTTACCGCGGAGGAATAGAAACTGGCTTTGTAGTTGCCTGAGAAAAAGGTAAATGCATTCCCCTTGTCGTAAATCTTCTGAATTGTGTCAAGCACCAGGATCTCTTTAAACTCCTGCTTTGCCACTTTTGCCGGATAAATGAACAGGTCTCCCTTTTTCACTGCGGTTGTGCCGGACTCGTATTGTTTCACCCCATTCTGTGACGTGTACCACTGCCAGCCCCAGTGCCCTGCCGACCAGATTGCAGCTTCACCGGAAGGAACAAATTGTGAAGCTGTTTTTCTGTAAAAGCCGGCAAACATATAGTCAGAAACGCCCAGCAGCAATCCCAGGGCGATGGTTATGGCCAGGGAAGTGCGGTTCATGGCCCTGCCGGCAGTTTCAATTACCGGGGCTGCAAAGAGCAGTATAAAAGGCAGGATCAGCAGAATGTGGCGGGTAGCCATGAACGGGGCAAAGAGCAGAATAAATGCACCGGTAGAAAGGATGTATAGAACAACCACCAGATCGGTAGTTTTGAAGTAGGTAGCCAATCCTTTCCTGCGAATGCCGGAAATCAGCATGCTGGTGAGCAAAAAAACCACAATCAGTCCGTTAATCTCGAATAACATATTGAATATGAACGAAATACCTGGCTGGGTAGGTTGTACTGCCAGCACTACCGGAATCAGCACCAGGAAAGCAGCGAACAAACCAAAGAGTATAAAGCGGAGCCATGTCCTGAATCTGTGGATGTGAATAAGGGAGAAGGAGAACACCACCAGCGCACCGGTAACAGAAATTACCGACCAAACCCGGTTGATGTGAAAACTGCTTCTGGGCCGGTCGAGAAAATGAACAGAACCAAATTCAGCCAGGTTCCATACTGACCACAAGGCCAGCATTCCCAGGGGAACTGCCAGCACCCACAAATACCTGAAATCGCGCCTGAAAGCGATGATCAGCGCTATCACCACAAGTAGCGGAAGCACCGAATACTTGATCATCAAACCCAAGCCAACCACCAGGGCTGACAAAAAGTAATTGCGGGTTTTGTTGCTTTCGCCGGCCTTCAGCAGAAAAAGGGCTGAGGCCAGCACCGTTGTGAGCAGGGGCACATCGGTCATCAGGTTCTGGTTGACCACCAGGGCAGGATTGAACGCGAAAAGCAGGAGCAATAAACTTCCATCCCTAAGTTTGAGCACCTCTGTGAGCTTGTTAAAAAGGAACAATGCCAGCAAGGTAAATACAGACAGGAACAGGTGCAGCGGTAT
>CALMDN010000186.1 GCA_937864935.1 uncultured Bacteroidales bacterium | reverse complement strand
GAGCGATTTGCGGGCTATCACGGTATGTGCGGCCGGTCCGCCGAGGTGGCGGGTAACCGTAGAATCGGTGAGGTCGCGCTGAAGCCTTGATATTGGCAGCTTTGAGGAAAGGTGCTCAAAAAGTGCATTGGCGATACCGAGGTTGCCTTCGGCATTTTCAAAATCAATGGGATTCACTTTGTGGGGCATGGCCGATGAGCCGATTTCCCCGGCTTTGATTTTCTGCTTGAAGTACTCCATCGAGATGTATGCCCAGATATCGCGGCTGAGATCGATCAGAATGTTGTTGATCCGTTTGAAGGCATCGAAAAGGGCAGCCAGGTTGTCGTAATGCTCGATCTGGGTGGTAACCTTCTGGCGTTCAAGTTTCAGGTGGTCTCTGGTAAAGTTGTCGGCAAAAGCAATCCAGTCAATCTGAGGATATGCCGCATAATGGGCATTCAGGTTTCCTGTGGCACCACCGAATTTGGCTGTATATGGGACTGCCTTCAGTTGTTTGATCTGCTGTTTCAGCCTTTCTGCGAACACATACAATTCTTTTCCGACGGTGGTAGGGGTGGCCGGCTGTCCGTGGGTATGGGCAAGCATGGGCACATTCTTCCATGCTTTGGCTTTCTCGGTAAGCTTTTTCAGGAAATCCTCCAGCACAGGGAGTATAACATCGTCAATTCCCAAACGCAGGGCATAAGGGCCGGCAGTGTTGTTGATGTCCTGGGAGGTAAGGCCAAAATGCAGAAATTCTTTGTATTTGCCCAGCCCCATCTTGTCGAATTTCTTCTTCAGGTAATACTCAACGGCCTTCACATCGTGGTTGATGGTTGATTCAATTTCCTTGACTTCGGCGGCATCGGCAAAGGTGAAGTCACGGCAAAGGCCCCTGAGATTGTCGAAATCTGAGAGCGTAACGCCTTTTAATGGAGGAAGGGGAATTTCGCACAATGCGATAAAGTACTCAACCTCAACAAATACACGGTAGTTAATCAGAGCTGCTTCAGAAAAAAAATAGGCCAACCCCTCCACCTGCTTCCTGTACCTCCCGTCAATGGGTGATATCGCATTCAGTACTGTAAGTTCCATATCAAAACCGATTTACCAACGCCCAAAAGTAAACAAGCAATTGAAATGATTGCAATGTTTTTTGCATTTTTTTAACAAAACTGCCTGATTGCAGCGGATTATTGTTCAGAATCAAGAAACAGGGATCAAAGGATCAATGGCTGTGGCTGTTTTCGTTCACCTGTCTGTTGATGCTATCGGCCAGCTTCACAGCTTCAGCAGTGCCGATACGAACCTTGCGTTTGCTGTTGCGAAAAGTAAGTTCAACTGCATCGAAGCCGCTCACATTGTATATCGTTGTATTCAGGCTGAAGTGTATGCCCCAGCCATGCATCACGGTATTTCTCACTGCTTCAGCTTTCTCAATGGTACCGATCTTCCACTTTCTGCGGATGATGCCAACCCCGAACACAATACTGACATTCTCCCTGTCTACCTTCACTGTCAGCTGATAGAACAACAGTGCAGGAATCAGCAGCCCGGGAATCATCAGCAACGTGATTTGCTGACCCGGTCCGGGCATTTTGGTAAAGAGGGCTAAACCTGATACAAACAAAACTGCAACCACCATGGCGAGTATAATCACCCATCCGGTTTGTCTGGTTTCCATAATTATCTCTCTTTTGTTGATGCTTCACTAACCAGTTAATGATTGAATAGGGTTCCGCGGAAACGCTTCACATCCCCAGGCTTTCACCGATGATGATCACATCGGTAGGGGTGTGGGCCGGTCTTTTGCGGAGAATGGTATAGGCGCGGCACCCGCGGTTCTCTGCACTGCAGTTGTGGCAAACCGCATCTTCGGTGCAGGGCGTACCCCGGTTCAGCCGTTTCATGTTCATGGGTCCGGCTGCCAGACCCAGCCTGTCGAAGGCTGCTGCTTCATCTTTAACGATTTTGTTGATCCCTGCCACAACAATCACCTTCTGAGGTCCGAAGATCATGGCTGCAACTCTGTTTCCGTAGCCATCCACATTCACAAGGATGCCGTCGGCAGTGATGGCATTGGTGCTGCTGATGAAGAGATCGCTCGTCAGTTCCTTCCGCATTACTTCGAGTTTCTGGCTGTCGGTAAGTCCCTCTGCACTGTGGTCGATCAGGATGGCGCCTTTTTCAGCTGCTTTTTCCCTGATCTTCAGGTTTCTGATGGTCATCGAACCACCAAAGGCCACCTGCATCCCGGGTGTGATCTGCTGCATGATGTACAGGGTAGCCTCTGCAGAGGTGGCGAAGTACATTCCGTTGAAAAAATTCCGGCAAAGCCTGCGTACAACCTTCTCTGCCAGTGTCTTGTTATGCCAGTCGCGAAATTCCGTCATGCCGTTAGATGTTAATGTGCCTGCAAAGATAGTTCTCAGGATTCCGGAAACAAAAAAGCCTGCAGTTTTGCAGGCTTTTTTGTTGTCTTGCTATCGCAACACACTTTTGAATACTTCACGGATGATGTCTCCGTATTTATCATTGTAGCTTACCATGCACCATACCTGCAGCATAATAATTTCATCACGCTTCAGAAAACGGATGGCTTTGTTCAGCTCCTTGCGAAACAAGTCTTTGCTGAAACTTACTTTCTGCAGAATCGTCTTTGAATATTCCAGCATGTTCCGTTGGTTTTAGGTTCGACATAATATAATCGCAATCGATTGAAAAGGTAACGGAATTTTTGCCGGGTTTGTTGTTCAGAGCTGCGATTTTAACAGTTTTTTAAGGTTTTACCTGCTGTCTGTCACAATCGTGCTTGTGTAATTCACCGGATACGCGGTAAAGTAACCGATGGCTCCCCCGCTGATGTTTCCCTTTACATTGGCCGGAGGTCCACTGAACAACGGGGTCTGAAAACCCGACTGTATCTGCAGTTCGGTTACAAACCTGAAAAAGGTTTCTGAAATTCTCGAGCTCTGTATGGTGAGCCGGTCTCCCGGCGCCACCTTTTCTGCGTCAAATGCCTGGTTAAGGAATCCTACACCAATTCCGTTGGTATAATTGCCATTGTAGAATCTGTCGTCGGTGATCAGTACCTTGTTCAGACTATCGGTGAGCATGGTATTGTTTTTCAGTACCTTAAACTGGTAGTAATCGGTTGTCAATGGATCAAGAACATAGCATTTGACTTCATAAAACCCTTCGGTACCCCAGTCTTCATGATAAACAGCCCTGATGGAGTCGAGGGGGGCAGGCAGGTTCATGGTGGATTCTGCAGTATAGGTGTCTTCGCCGTTCAGGGGACTGTTCAGCCTGATTCCCAGCCTGTAGGTGCGGCCCGGAATTCCGTGGTAATCAGCCGGTGTCTGGTACCTGCCCGGGCTGGTTTCATTCAGGGTGATCGTTGATTCACCGTCGCTCAGGGTAACCACCGCATTCGAAACACCGGGAGCCGGTTCTTCGTAGTAATAGCTGGTGGTGGTATTCAGGCTGATGGTGTGGGCCATGGTATCGGTGGTGATAACACCTTCCACTACCAGCCGGGTGTAGCTTTCGTCGAGTTCAATGTCGATCTCTTCGGTGCAGGAGGCCAGGAAAAGGGTCAGTAAAAAGAAACCCAGACCGTATTTTATATGTTTGAAATTCATTGTTTTATGTTTTAAAATTTGAAGTTATAGGTAATTGCGGGGATGATGCTGAACAAGTAGGTTTTCACTGCGTAGGTCCGCATGGGATTGTCAACATCCTGCTCAAAATTGATCGACCAGGCGTTTTTGCGGGCGTAGGCATTGTAGACGGAGATATTCCATTCACCCTGCCATTTGCGGTTTTCCTTCATCTTTGATTTCAGGGTAAAAGCCAGGTCAAGTCGGTGGTAGTCGGGCAAACGGTAGGCATTGCGGTCGCTGTAAATCGGTAATATTACATTTCCGACGATGGCCCTGCCGGTTGGGAATGTTACCGGAGCACCTGTAGCATAAACCCAGTTTGCCGAGATGAGCATCCTTTCGTTCAGTTCATAATTCAGTACGATGGAGATGTTGTGCGGCTTGTCGTAGGGAGCCCGGTAAGACTTGCCGTTGTTGATTTCAGCAACCTTGCGGGTGGTTGACGACAGGGTGTAACTGACCCATCCATTGAGCTTTCCATCATTTTTCCTCACCAGCAACTCAAGCCCGTAAGCGGTTCCTTTTCCGGTTCTGAGCTCACCTTCCAGCTCCGGATTCAGCAGCAATTCTGCATTGTCTTTGAAATCAATCACATCGGTCATAGATTTGTAATAAACCTCTGCTGATGCTTCGAGCAAGTTGTCTCTGAAATTCCTGAAATATCCGATGGCAAACTGGTTGGCTTTCTGAGGTTTGACATTCTGACTGCTCGGGAACCAGAGATCAAGCGGGGTACCGGCCGTTGAATTCTGGGCCAGATGGATGTATTGGGTTGTGGCTGAGTAACTTGCTTTAACCGAGGCACTTTTTGAAATCACATAGTTTATTCCCAGTCTCGGTTCCAGTGAAGTGTAGGTATTCAGTACCTTGCTGCGGCTCACCACCACCGAGTCAATCACCTCATAGTTCTCATTGTAGTTGTAGATGGTTCCGGGTCCGATGTTCTGAAAGGCTGAAAACCTGATTCCGTATTTCACCATCAGCTTTTCGGTAACCTGCTGTTCGTTGCTGGCATATACACCATATTCCATTGCGTAGTTCCGGGGCAGTTTGTATTCGGTAAAAAGGCTTTCACTGCCAGTTCCTTTGGCGTTGCCCGGATCGAAGGTGTGAAAGGTAGCGACAGCACCTACCCTTACGGTATTGCCCGGTGTGGCATACCAGGTGAAGTCAGCCTTGGCACTCTGGTTCTGCAGTTTGGATTTCCATATAAAGGAGTTGGCGTTCCCTTCCGGGGTTCCGAGACGATAATCGTAGCTGCTCTGTATAATGGTGAAATTGGAGAAAAGACGCTGCGAGAACAGGTGGTTCCACCGGAATGTCCCTGTCTGGTTTCCCAGGCTCATGCGGGCAAAGTCGTTGCTGAAGACATCACGGCCAAAATATCCCGAAAGGAAAATGCGGTTGCGGTCATCGATGCGATGGTTGATTTTGGCATTCAGGTCATAGAAATAGAGAATGTTGTCGCGGATGTCCTTGTTTTTGGCAAACGGCAGGAAAATGTCAACGTAGGTGCGTCTGCCGGCCACCAGAAAAGCTGTTCTCTCTTTTTCGAGCGGGCCTTCTATGGTGAGCCTGCTTGAGATCGTTCCAATACCACCGGTGGCACTCAGTTTTTTCTGATTCCCGTCTTTCATGCGGATATCGAGCAGCGAAGAGAGCCTTCCCCCGCTGGAAGCCGGGATATCGCCCTTATAGAGCGTTACATCCTTGATGGCATCGTTGTTGAATACCGAAAAGAATCCAAGCAGGTGTGAAGCGTTGTAAACAATGGCTTCATCCAGCAGGATCAGGTTCTGGTCAGGGGCACCGCCGCGTACACTGAATCCTGAAGAACCTTCAGAGGTGGACTGAACCCCCGGCAGCATCTGAATGGCCTTGATGATATCCACCTCACCCATCAGGGCAGGGATGCGATTGATGGTTTTGATATCCATCTTAACCACACTCATCTCCGGTTTACGGATGTTCTCGCCGGCTTTCTCACCGGTGATTACCACCTCCTTCAGTTGTTGTTCACGGGATATCAGCTCCAGATTGATGGTAGTGTTTTCCTTAAGTTCAATAACTTTTTCAACGGAGGTATATCCGATATACGAATAAAGGAGTGAATACCGTCCTTCAGGCAGACTGATTGAATAAAATCCATAGACGTTTGATGTGGTTCCGGTTTTGATTTCACGGATGTAGATGGTAGCGCCGATCAGCTCCTCGCCGGTCTTCTGGTCACGGATATTGCCGCTGATGCTGAATCTTCTGATTCCGGAATCATCAGGATCAGCGGATGCCGGTATGCTTGTCAGACTTATGCTGAGCAGTAATAGCAGAAAGGATAGTAAAATCGTTTTCATTTTAATTGGTCTGAATATGGTTTAATAATTAGTTGTCAAAACCTCCGAAAAGCAGTCCCAGAGAGAACTGTGGCCCGGAAAAATCCTTATTCGAAAAATAATGCACTAGGTTACCCTGGCTGTTGCGGTATTGTTTTTCAATACCTCCGGTGAAGCGATATCCGGCACCCGCATTGATCCTGAACCAGCGGAAAAGATTCACTTCGAGTTCGACCTGGGGAGAAAATACAAACACCATGTCTTCCATAATGTTGTCGTAACGGTCAATATGATAGTCATCTTCGGTGAGGCTTAAGCTTCCGAGTCCGATGCGGCTGCTCACTGCTGCATGGACCGCTTTCTCAGGATGAAAAATATAACCGGCCCACAAACCGCCATATCCGAAGTCAGTTCTCAGATCGTAATAATCAGTGACGTCTCCGGCGCTGTTCATCACCGACAGAAGCGGGAGGGTGTGACGGCTGGTGAGGCCTTCGCCGAATCCGCCGATGTAGAATGAGCGGTTGATCAGCACAGCCCCTCCGCCGCCGGTAAACAGCGCTGCATCGCCTGAAACCTGTGAAACGGCCAGCACCGGTCCTCCGAACCCGCTGATGCGGATGTCTTTGCCTTCAAGGAGGTAGCGGGTTTGCTGCTGCTCCTGTCCCATGGCAAAGGCAGTGTAAAGCAACGCGGAGATCAGAATGATGATGGCGGTGGTGGTCTGTAACTTTTTCATGTTGCCGGATTGAATGGTACTGCTGAAAATTGAAATACTGTTATCCATTTACATCTTGTTTACTGATGTAATTGACAACGCAAAACTAAATTGGTTGGAAAAGGTGCAGAAATGAATATCGGTGTAATGGGAATTTTGAAGGATGAACCCCACAAATCCACCGATGAACAGAAAAGGGAATAATAGCAGAGTTATAAAAAGCAGATCAGCCGGATTTTCTTCGGTTCAGCTCTTTCCTGATCAGGCTGAGCTCCCGGCCAGTCTGACCTGCAATGCTGGTGTTTTCTTCTGCCCTGCGGAAAAGATAAGGCATCACCGATTTTACCGGGCCATAGGGAACATACTTAGCCACGTTGTATCCCGCTTTCGCCAGGTTAAAGCTGATGTGATCGCTCATGCCGTAGAGTTGCGCAAACCAAATCCTGCGGTCGTTTCTGGCCAGTCCTTTTTCGTCCATCGTTCTGGCCAGCAGAAGGTTGCTTTCCTCGTTGTGTGAACCACAGAAAATATCCATCACATCTATATTCTGCAGACTCAGCATCAATGCTTCATCGAAGGCACGGTCAGTCGCCTGCTTATCGGGTTGAATGGGGGAGGGGTAATTCATTTTCAGGGCCCTTTCCCTTTCCTTTTCCATGTAAGCACCGCGCACAAACTTGACACCTGCTTTATATCCATGCGCACGGGCTTTCTTTATCAGTTCACCCAGGTATTGCAGGCGGTCGTGGCGGTACATTTGCAGGGTGTTGAATACGATGGCTTTGTGGCCGTTGTATTTAACCATCATTTCTTCAACGGTTTCATCAACCAGGTGCTGATACCAGCTGTCTTCAGCGTCAATCATCAGCGGTACATCCAGAGCATGAGCCGTTTTGCAGAGTTCATCCACACGGTCTTTAAAGCGCCTGTAACCTTCAACATCCGAAGGTTGCTCGCCGGGTACTGCCTGCTCAAGCAAAGATGCCGGAGCAAAAGCGGTAGGTTTGAAAACAGCAAACGGAATGTCGGGATTGGCAGCGGCATGTCTGATCGACCGGAGGGTTTCTTCAAGCGTTGCCTGCATGCTGGCTTCATCGTGTTTGCCTTCAACCGAATAGTCGAGGATGGATTTCAGCTGGTGAGCCCCCAGTTTTCTGACAATGGGATCACATTCGGCCAGGCTGCGTCCGCCAACAAAAAGTGCATAAATGGTAGCCCTGATGGCCCAGACAACTGGGATCCGGGCAGAAAATGCCAGGTTTACCAGGTTTTTGCCCAGGTTAACCAGTACAGGATTTGCCATTACACTGAACAGAAGCCTGGCTTTGCGCAACTCGCCGTCTGTTTTGCTGATAAAAGCTGTTTTTGTATCGTTGAAATCCATGGCAACCATAGGGTTATAAATTTTCGTTTGCTGTCAGGCTGAGGGCCCGCTGTGCTGAATAAGGTCTGCAAACATACTAATTCGGCAATAAACCAGGTGAATCTCCGGAAAAAATCGTGAAGCAGATCCGGCAAAACAGGGAGTTACCAACCGGAAGACCTTGTCAGGTGAAGTGCGGAATTGCCTATTTTTCCAGTGCGCTATGAATGGCCTGCTCAAGCAAAGGTTCCATCACGCTGTAACCGGCAGCATCGGGGTGCACTCCATCGTATGTCAGCGATGCCTTCAGACCCCCGCGTTCGTCGGCCATATGGCTGTAATAATCAAGATAGATATGATGATGCGACGAAGTATAATTCTCTATCCATTGGTTCAGCTCCCTGATTGCCGAAGCCGGATAAGTGCCCGGGTTCCAGGGGAAATCCCAGGCCGGCAGCACTGAACAAAGGACTACCCTGATCTTATTGGCAGCTGCAATTTCGCACATTGAAGTCAGATTGTCCTCAATCATCTTCAGGCTGGCTGGTCCGGTGTTGCCGGCGATGTCGTTGATGCCGGCGAGAATAACTACCACAGCCGGTTTCAGGTCAACCACATCCTGGCGGAAACGAACCAGCATCTGGGGGGTGGTTTGTCCGCTGATCCCCCTGTTGATGTAAGGTTTCCCTTTAAAAAATTCCGGACGGTGTTCAATCCAGCCAATGGTGATGGAGTTACCCATAAAAACCACCCGATGCTCACCCGGGGCAGGTTGACCGATCCTGCTGTTCTCATCCCTGAATCTTCCCAGATCGGGCCAGTCAGACCTGAGGTGTCTGATGTTTTCCATCTCCGCATCGGAGACAAGTTGCTGGGCGCTTGCCCCGGCAGTGGCAGCCAGCAATACAAGCAGCAGTAATCTTCTAATTTTCTTCATAAAATACGGAACCTTAAGACAAAAACTGTGTTGAATTTACATGATACAAACTTAAAGGATTATTCCGGATCAGGGTCAGAAAATGCACATGGGTGTGCCGGGCTGATATCGTTTTATCGAATCCGGATTTTCTGATTATTCGTGAATTTCCGGAATAGAAATAACAGTTTTTTTTGTTCATCGGGGATGGATCTTGAAGCAAAATACTTTTAATATTTGTTTGAAAAATTGTAAGTTTGCAATATGGCAAAGAAATTCAATACACTGGATGTTGCAGGATCACCTGTTTATGTAGGCCAGGGTGTTTTCGGCGAACTGCAGGAGCATCTGACTACCAAACTGGCCACCAAAGAAGTTATTTTCTTACTGGCTGATGAAAACACCCTGGAGCATTGCTACCCGCAGCTGATTGCGATGGTGCCTCAGCTGGAGAAGGCCAATAAAATCGTCATCAAACCGGGTGAAGAGAACAAAACCCTGGCAACCTGTGAAAAGGTTTGGAACCAGATGGCTGTTGAGGGTGCCAACCGTCAATCCCTGCTGATCAACCTGGGTGGAGGCGTAATCTGTGACCTGGGTGGTTTTGCAGCTTCGGTTTTTCACCGAGGGATGCCTTACATAAATATACCGACTTCGCTGATGGCCATGATCGATGCCTCTCTTGGCGGCAAAACGGGCGTTGACCTCTATTCTCTCAAAAACCAGATCGGTCTGTTCTCGAAACCGGCTGGCGTTTATGTGTGGCCGGGTTTTCTGTCGACCCTTCCCCACAGGCAGATGCTCTCAGGTTTCGCTGAAATGATGAAGCATGCCCTGATCGGGGATGCCGGTTTCTGGAAAAAGCTGACCAAGATTCCGATGGCTGTGGTAACCAACTGGGAAGATCACATTCTTACGGCCATCAAGATCAAGTCGAAAATCGTCAACCTCGACCCCAATGAGAAAGGAATCAGGCGGCAGCTGAATTTCGGGCACACCATCGGACATGCTTTTGAGACCTATTCCCTGCGCAACGATGCTTCCCCGCTTACCCACGGTGAAGCAGTAGCCATGGGGATGATCTGTGAAGCCTACATTTCGTACCGTACGCTTGGTTTTAACCACATGGAACGCGATGAGGTGGTTAAGAACATCCTGCTGAATTTCAGCCATTATAAAATTCCTTCCATTGCCATCGACGAGTTGGTCGAGATCACCCATTACGACAAGAAAAACCGCAAGGGCAGGCTACTGACGACCCTGATCCGGAACATCGGAGATGCCGTTGAGGGACAGCAGTGCGAACTGGCTCTGGTGCGCGAGAGCCTGTTCAGATATATTGATTTCAGCCGGCATGTGCCCCGTGAATAGCTGATGAAGCGAATTCTGATTGTTCCTCCTTCGGCTCCGCATGATTGCTCTCCGGAGCTTCCGCTTTCGAAAAGCATTGCCAACAGGCAACTCTGTATCCGGCATTTGTCGGGAAGTAAACTCCCTGTTTCTATCCCCGGCAGTCAGGATTGCCTCACCATGGATTCCCTGCTTCGCCTGCTGTCACTGGATCCACAGGCCCCGGTTTATGATTGCGGGGATGCAGGAACAGTATTCAGGTTCCTTACAGCCGTCCTGGCCATTACAGAAGGCAGGCGGACACTCACCGGTTCAGCCAGGATGCAGCAGCGTCCCTGTGGTCCCCTGGTAGAAGCCCTTCAGCATCTCGGAGCTGAGATAAATTACTCCGGAAAACCTGGTTTCCCTCCCCTGGAGATCACAGGAAAGCCCCTCAGAGGCGGGACCGTCGAAATTGAGGCCTCGGTAAGCAGCCAGTTCATCTCCGCCCTGATGATGGTCGCCCCGCTGATGCCCCTCGGGCTTCAGATAAAGCTCACCGGAAACCCTGTATCGGCACCCTACATCGCCATGACTGCCGGACTTATGCGGGAGCAGGGCATCGAAGTCACCGAAGCTCCTGATCTTATTGTTGTTAATCCGGGGAACTATCAATTTCATCCTGAAACCGCTGAATCTGACTGGTCAGCTGCTTCCTACTGGTTTGCCTGCGCAGCCCTGAAAAAAGACGCAGTCATCACCCTCCGTGGACTGAAGGAATCCTCATTGCAGGGGGATAGCCGGTTGGTGCAGATTTTCAGCCACCTGGGAGTTAATACTTTCCGTGAAGGGGAGACACTCGTTCTAAACCAGAACGGGAAGGCAGATGCACAGATCGGAGTAGACTTCACACCATTCCCCGACCTGTTCCCTGCAGTTGCAGTGACCTGTGCCGGGCTTGGACTGAAAGCGCGTTTCACCGGGCTGAAAACACTCACCATCAAGGAAAGCAACCGCATTGAATCGGTTGGAACTGAACTCAGGAAACTTGGCTTCTCCGCCGGGATGAAAGCTGATGGCAGCTTTGCCATTGAGCCCGGAAGGCAGGTTACCAGCGGGGTTGTTGTCCATCCATGGAACGATCATCGCATCGCCATGGCCTTTGCCATGTTGTCGGTCGTATGTGGTCAGATGACTTTGGATGATCCCGGGGTTGTTTCGAAGTCGTATCCGGGATTCTGGGATGAACTGGAAAGGGCAGGTTTTTTATTGACCGCTGATCGGGAAGATTCCTTCTGAATCGAGGATCTTTCGTGTGATTTCTATCCTGTATTTCGTGTCGGAAGGCTCTTTTATGTCGATGTTGAGCGCAAACAGGAAAACCTGGCCGTTGCTTTCCACGGCACCCACATACCATCCGATCTGATTGATGACCCTGGCAGCCCATCCTGTTTTGGCATAAAGTCGGCTGTTGCCGGCTGTTTCGGTCAGCATCAGTTCTTTTACCTGCTGTTGTGTGTTTTTGGAAAATGGTAACTGATTCATCCATAATCTCTTCAGAAATAGTATCTGTTCTACCGGCGAAATCGCGATGTCGCCGTCAAGCCAGAAGCGGTCGATTTCTGGTCCGGTCTGCATATTGCCGTAACCACTGGCAATGAGCCATTTTTCGATGTTTTCACGTCCGCTCCGGCGGGCCATCTCCTGATAAACCCACACTGCCGACACCCTGAAAGCTTCCCTTACACTCAGGTCTTTGTTCCACGCTTCATAGGAACGTACCTCGCCGTCCCATCTGAAAACCTCATCAATACTCTGTATGGATTTACACTCCAGGGCAATCAGTGTATTCATGATCTTGAAGGTAGATGCAGGCAGATAGCGCGTTTCAGCCCTGAAAAGATCCGAGGTATGGGTCTGGCCGGTTTCAAGACAGGTGAGCACGAAGGTGCCTTTTACACCGGCTTCATCAAAGAATTTCTGCCACCTGCTTTCAGCATGCATTTGTCCGTTAACCTTCGTGACTCCAAACTGTGCTGAAAAGATCAGGGCAAATGCGATGTGCAGGGTTCGTTTCATCATTGTTTTGCAAGAAATTGATAAACAGTTATTTGTGCAATCCGGATGTTTTTAGTTTTGAATATTTGGCAAATATAGTGTAGGTTTGTTTAAAATTTGGGGATTGCGATGATAGTTGATATTTTCATTCCCTGTTTCATTGATCAGTTGTATCCTGAAACGGGTTTTAATATGGTAAAGCTGCTCGAGAAAACAGGGATAACAGTCAGGTATAACAAGAACCAGACATGTTGCGGGCAGATTGCATTCAACAGCGGGTTCTGGGATCATGCCAAAGCGATGGGGGAGAAGTTCATCCGCGATTTCAAAGACTGTCAGTATGTGGTTACACCTTCGGCTTCCTGTGCGGGAATGGTGCGCAACTATTATGATGAGATGTTTTACAATTCGGCCCTGCACAACGAGTACCGTTCGCTGAAGAAAAACCTGTTCGAAATATCTGATTTTCTGGTGAATGTGTTGAATATCAAAGATTTTGGAGCAACATTTCCGCACAAAGTTACCTACCACGACAGCTGTGCTGCCCTCAGGGAATATGGTCTTAAGGGTGAAGCACGGACGCTTCTTGGAAATGTAAGGGGGCTCGAACTGATTGAAATGAGAGATACAGGCATCTGTTGCGGTTTCGGAGGCACCTTTTCGGTAAAGCATGAACCAATATCGGCCTCAATGGCTGATTTCAAGGTACAAAGAGCGCTGGAAACCGGAGCGGAGTACATCGTTTCAACCGATGCTTCCTGCCTGATGCATCAGCAGGCGTACATTGACAAACAGAAATTACCTGTTAAAACCATACATCTGGTGGATGTGCTGGCTTCCGGCTGGGATTAGAAAAAACTTTAATACAATTCCTTCTTAATTTCCTGCAGGTCTGGTTGAGAATTTTGAGATCATGCCTACCGTATAATTGCCGGCCACATCCCGGGCTCCGATCTGCCAGTAGTAATCTGTGTCGTACAGAAATCCTGACAGTGTTGTCTCATACTGAGGAACATTGTCTACAAGATTGAAGTCGGTAATGTTTGATTGCCTCAGTTCCAGCGAAGTTCTGCTTCTTCCTGTCCAGATATCGTAGGTCAGCGCATCTCCGTCAGGATCGGTGCAGGTCCATTTAAAAACAACCGACACATCCATCCAGTCCTGCCACTCAGGCGGAGTAATGTAAAGGGGAATGTCAGGAGGACGGTTAGTGAGATCACTCACCACCACAATAAGCTGCTTCAGGGTGTCGGTCATGCCTTTCGAATCACGCACTTCAACCAGAGGCCGGTATATCCCGACCTGACCATATTGGTGGGAGGCAGTTTTATTTGTGGAAAACTCTGTGTCGAAAATTTTATCTCGGTTCCAGTCCCAACGGATCTCCAGTGCTGAAGTAGGGTCCTCAACATCGCTAACCGAGGAGGCATCAAAATTGAAGACTGTATTGACATCACCCCTGCCCGGGTCAACTTCGAAATCGGCTTTTGGCAGGTGGTTCTTGATATTCTCACCATCTTTCTTGCATCCGTAGAAAGGCAGCAGGGCAAGGATCAGGCAGTAAAGCACGGGTTTGATTATCGGAGGGAAGAGCTTGGTTTTCATATCAGTTTCCTTGAGTGAGCACTTTGCGAATATACTCAATTACAAGATTCAGGATTCTCCTGATTCGGTGAAAATTAACGGTTTTACCCATCAACAATTATACAAAACAACAAAAAAAACAGAAAATTGATGTCATTTTTTCTGCAATTCATTCATGCAGGAGTTGACCGGCCCGCTGATCCTGGTTGAGCAGAGGCCTGAAAACCCCTGAATATCAATCCCGGAAATCAGGATACCCGGAGCAGCCACCCCTGAAAATGTTTTGTTTGGCTTGTGAATCTTTGCAATTTCCTGTACGTTTGCATCTCTCCATTGCTGCATTGCTGAATTCAGTTGTCCGTTCTCTGGTGCATAACCACTTCTAAAGACTTCAATATGAGTAAGATAATACGAACCTTGTTCTCACTGGCAGCCGCTCTGGTAGCGCTGGCAACATTTCTTCAGAATGCAGCCGCCCAGATTCCCACTGTGCAGGATTGCCTGGGTGCCATTCCGGTATGTACCTATGAATACAACCAGCCATTGTCGTTTCAGGGCACCGGAAATTATCCCGATG
>CALMDN010000185.1 GCA_937864935.1 uncultured Bacteroidales bacterium | reverse complement strand
TGATTGCCGAAAGCCTTGCGCCATTTGCTGAAAACAAGCAAGTCAGCTATCTCCAGCAACAGCCTGTAATGTATCCTGCCTGACTTCTCAATTTCATAGGCGAATCCGATTTTCATCGCCTGAAAAAAAACAATTTTCCGGAGCATGGGAAGGTTTTTCCCCTTGCGAAGGATGGCAGCGTATGACTTCTCAAGAACCCTTGGCACAGCACAAAACATGGTCGGCCTTATTTCACGCAGGTTATCCCTGATCCGGTCAAAATTCTCTGCATAATAAACGGTAATCCCCAGATACTGATACATATAATTGAGCATTCGCTCATATACATGACAAAGCGGAAGAAAACTGAGGGCTTTCTCCACCTGTTTGTCTGCAAGTATGTGACTAACTGTCAAGAAATTGCTGACGAGATTGTGGTGAGAAAGCATCACTCCTTTCGGATATCCGGTGGTTCCGGAGGTATAGATAATGGTAGCGAGATCTTGCGGAGCGATTTCTTTTTTCCGGCTGCTCAGCTCAACTGCCTCCGGTCCGTCATCGTGAAAACTGAAATCCTCAGGCCATTCCTGAAGGCCTTCAACCGGGAAAACAGCATACACCTGAGGTTTGTGGATGGCAGCGGCTATTACCGGTTTTATCCTTTCCCACGCTTCCTGACATCCGACAATGACCAGTTTTGCCCCCGAATCGTTGATGATAAACCGGTAATTTTCCTCACTTAAAGAATGATACACCGGTATGTGAACACAGCCCGCCTGCTGAATCCCCATATCGAAATAATTCCATTCAGGCATGTTGCCTATAATGGTGAGAACCTTATCTCCGGCCGAAAAACCGCTTTTAATGAGTGTCAGACTGATCTGGTCGGCGCTGCGGATATAGGCTGAGGCGGATACATCAAGCCATTGATTGCCGCGCTTTACGCCAAACACGGCTTTACCGGCTCTTTCACCACTGCGTAAAAGATCAATCAGGTCAAATATGCGTGTTACACTGACCATCGAAAAAAGCTTAAAAATAGACAAAACGAAGAAGTAAGGTTATTCCTCGTCGTTTTTCAGCCCGAAAATGTTCTTTATTTCATTTTCATATTTATCGTTGATAAACCGGCGTCGAAGTTTAAGAGAGGCAGTAAGTTCTCCGGTGTCGACCGTCCACTCATGGTCGATGAGTTCAAAGCGCTTGATATGTTCGGTAGCCCCGAAGTAAGTGTTGTATTTTTCGATTTCCTTCTGGAAGCGCTTTTTGATCCGGGGCAAGGCAATCATTTCGCTGTCGGTGGTATATTCAATGCCTTTGATGGCGCACCATGACCTGAGGTGTGGAAAGTCAGGCACCACCAGTGCGGCGGCAAATTTCTGGTTCTCCCCGATCACCATCAGTGTATCGATAAACGATGACTCCTTAAACTTGTTTTCTATAAGCTCAGGGCTGATGTATTTGCCCAGGGAAGTTTTGAATATCTCCTTCTTCCGGCCGGTAATCCTCAGGTGCCCGCGGCGTTCTATTTTTCCGATATCGCCCGTATGAAACCAGCCTTCGGCATCAATGGCTTCCGCGGTCAGCTGTGGTTCTTTGTAATAGCCCATCATCACACCCGGACCTTTGCAGAGAATCTCACCGTCGCTGGCAATGGCCACTTCGACGTTCTTTAGCGGACGTCCGACGGTTCCTATACAAACACCGTTCTCATTGAAATCATTCACTGCAATGACAGGGGATGTTTCAGTAAGTCCGTACCCCTCCAGCACCGGGATTCCAGCCGCCCAGAATACACGGGCCAACCTGGGTTGCAGGGCTGCCCCTCCTGAAACGATAACCTTCATGTTGCCACCAACAGCTTCACGCCATTTCGAAAAAACCAGCTTGCTGTAGATTTTCAGACGAACATTGTAATACCAGTTGTTTCCTCCGTCTACTTCATATTTAAGACCAAGACTGATCGCCCTGAAAAAAATAAATTTCCTGATTCCTTTCAGCTTTCTGCCGGTTCCCATAATCCGGTCGTATATCTTTTCAAGCAATCGCGGTACTGTGGTGAGAATATCAGGCTTAACTTCGCGCATGTTATCACCGATCGTTGCCATGCTCTCGGCATAATAAATTGAAATTCCGAGATACTGGTATAGGTAGTTCAGCATTCTTTCATACACATGGCAGAGGGGAAGATAACTCAGGGCCCTGCCTTGTTCTCCCACCGGAGGAATGTGAGCCACATCCTTGAAATTGCTGATGATGTTGCTGTGGGAGAGCATAACCCCTTTGGGATTTCCGGTAGTTCCCGATGTATAGATCAGTGTCGCAAGATCATCGGATTTAACCTTCTCCATTGAAGCGTCGAGCAATGGCCTGTCAACCGCTGCACGACCCGACTCCACAAATTCTGAAAAGGATTTTGTTCCGGGTGTTTCCTTTACCGCAAAAACCCCTTGCAGGGCAGGCACATCGCTGAGAATGGGCTCAACCTTCCGGAAGATCTCCTTACCGGAGATAAACAGGAATTTAACTTCTGCATGTTTCAGGATGTAGCCATAGTCAGATTCTGACAACGTCGGATAAATCGGAACATGGATGGCTCCTGTCTGCATAATGCCCATATCGATGAAATTCCATTCAGGCCGGCTGGGCATAATGGTGGCGATTTTGTCTCCCTTCACCACCCCTGCTGCAAGTAGCGCATAGCTCACAGAATCAACGGTTTCACGATACTGAGAAATGGAGTACCTTATCCATTCTCCATTCTCCTTTCCTGAAAGAACGTCAGGTTTTGGTCTGAAAGATTGCTCATAATACGGCAACAGGTCAAACAGTCGTGTAATTTCAGCCATAGGCACTTATGATTAAGCAAATAGTTTCTCTATCTGTTTCTTGTACTTTTCCTGAATAACTGTGCGCCTTAATTTCAGCGTAGGGGTTAACTCACCGGTAGCAGTACTCCATTCAGCAGGCATGAATTCAACTTTTTTTATCTGCTCAGTGGCACCGAAGCCCTTGTTGTAATGGTCAACTACTTTCATGAGCCTTGCCTTAATCCGCTGATCAGCAATCATTTCAGCATCGGTAGTGTATTCAATCTCCTTTATTTTACACCATGACTTCAGGTGATTGAAATCGGGGACGATGAGGGCCGCAGCAAATTTCTGATTTTCACCCACAACCATCATGTTATCTATAAACGGGGATTCCTTGATTTTGTTCTCAAGTAACTCAGGGGCAATGTATTTGCCTAGTGAAGTTTTGAAAATTTCCTTCTTCCTGCCGGTGATCCTCAATTGGCCTTCTTTCTCAAAAACACCGATATCGCCGGTATGAAACCATCCGTCACTGTCGATAACACTGGCTGTAAGTTCCGGATTTTTGTAATAACCCAGCATGACATTCGGGCCCCGGGCGAGAATTTCACCATCACCGGCAATGCTAACTTCTACACCCCTCAGCGGTGGTCCAACGGTACCGACTTTGATGCCATTCGGATCGGTGCTGGTAACTGCCACCACAGGTGAAGTCTCGGTCAATCCGTAGCCTTCATATACGGGCAAACCTGCTGCTCTGAATGTTCTTACCAGTCTGGGCTGAATCGATGCGCCTCCCGAAACAATGATCTTGAAGTTACCGCCAAGGGCTTCGCGCCATCTGCTGTAAATCAGCTTGTCTGCAATCCGGTGCCTCAGCTTGTACCAAAGGTTGTTGTGGCCACGCACATCATAATGCAGGGCTAAATCCACAGCCCAGAAAAAGATCGCTTTTCTGATACCCTTCTGCTTCCGGCCGGTGGCTTGAATCTTATCGTAGATCTTCTCAAGCAGCCTGGGTACACAACACATCATGTCGGGTTTTATCTCCCTGATGTTGTCGGTAATGGTTGCAAGACTCTCGGCATAATAAATCGAAATTCCAAGATAAAGATACATGTAGTTGAGCATACGCTCATAAATATGACACAACGGAAGAAAACTCAGGGCTTTTCCTTCTTCACCAAAGGTGGGAATATAAGAGACTGCCTTGAAATTGGATATGATGTTGGCATGCGAAAGCATCACCCCCTTCGGGTTTCCGGTCGTACCGGAAGTATAAATGATGGTTGCCAGGTCATCGGGAAGGATTCCCTGCCTTATAGAATCCACAAGTTCAGGCTCAGGACTCGATTGACCGAGCTCTGCAACATCGTAAAGATTGCGGAACGAATCACTGTATTTGAAGGTAAAAACTTCCTGAACCGAATTACAATCCAATGCAATATCGCGGATCTTTGCAGCCATCTCTTCTCCCGAAACAAAAATCATCCTCACCTCTGCATGGTCAAAGATGTATTGATATTCAGAAGCTGAGATGGTCGGATAAACCGGTACATGGATAGCGCCCGCCTGCATAATGGCCATATCCAGAAAATTCCATTCCGGCCTGTTGTTGGATATCGTAACGATTTTATCTCCCTTCTTTACACCCAGCGCAATCAAACCACTGGTGATGTTATCAGACATCTGAATGAAATACGGCAGGCTGAACTTCTTCCAGACACCATCTTCCTTATAGGCCAGAACATCTTCCTTCGGTTTGAAACTGTTTGCATAATGCGGTAGCAGATCGAATAACCTGGTAATGGGTGTTTTCTCTTGCATAGGACTCAATCTAAAGATTATGTGTGAGCTGAAGCTGTTTATTTTACACTACTTCTGATGAAGCAAATCCCTTTCTGCACAAATGAAAAGTCTGGCTGAAATTTAATAAAAAAAACAATGAAATCCCTGAAGCGTAAGCTTTTGATTTAAATCTATTTACGATTTATCTGTGTGGCTGATGCCTGAGCTGTCGGCATCAAAAGCAGATCGTTGATGTTTACATGCGGTGGCAACATGGCGGCATAATGCACCACTTCAGCCACATCATCCGGATGCAGTGGCTGAAATCCGTTGTAAACAGCACCGGCTTTCTCCACATCACCTCCAAACCTGACAACCGAAAATTCCGTTTCAACTGCGCCGGGTGCAATCTGTGTCACCCGGATACCGTGAACCAGCAGATCCATCCTCAGTGCCCTGGTTATGCTGTCAACCGCCGCCTTGGAGGCACAATAGACATTTCCTTTGGGATAGACCTCCCGTCCGGCAACTGAACCGATGTTGATGATGTGCCCCCTCCCCCTCCGTATCATACCGGGTACAATACTATGGGTAACACTCAGCAGGCCCTTCACGTTGGTATCTATCATCTGGTCCCAGTATTCCGGATTCCCATCCTGAAAAAGGTCAAGCCCCAGAGCCAGACCAGCATTGTTGACCAGCACATCGGGTTCCATATCCTCAGGAAGGCTGTTCAGTGCCCGGGCAACCCCCTCCCTGTCAGTTACATCCATTTCAATACTCAACACCTTCACCCCAAAGGTTCGTGTAATTTCATCCTCAATGGCCCTGAGCCGTTCTATGCGGCGACCGGTTATGATGAGTCCTGCACCTGATGCAGCGAACCTGAAAGCACACGAACGCCCGATTCCGCTGCTCGCTCCTGTAATTAAAACATTGTGAATCATAGTGTAGCCAATAAAGTAGCGATGAAACTTCCCTGCGATCAGTGTCCGGTCCGATCTGCGTAAAAATAGGTATTATCCTTTACAACAGCAATACCCTGACCTACGATGTCAGATCAAAGTTTTGCTGACATGCATCATAAAAAATAAAACTGAGTGCCGAAGGCTGTATCAAATTAACCAGTTCACCTTCAGACCCGGGGACAGCTTATTCTGTTACATCGGAATCCCTGCGAGCCATGGCTTCTATCCATTGCCGGGCATTTGTAAAGGCTTCAATCCATGGAGAGACTTCATCAGCCTGTCTTCCGCTGGGATAAACTGCCCAGTTCCATGGATAGATTGCACGCTCCAGGTGCGGCATTATGGCCAGGTGCCGGCCATCGGCCGATGCAATTGCTGCGGCATTGAAATCAGAACCGTTGGGATTGCCGGGATATTCATCATAACTGTATTTAACCGGGATGTTGTAATTCTCTTCATCCATCGGCAGTCTGAAACGCCCTTCACCATGTGCAACCCATATGCCCAGCCTTTTACCCGACAAATTGCCCAGCATCACCGTCCTGTTCTCAAGAACATCGACATTGATAAAGCCCGATTCAAATTTGCCTGACTGGTTGTGCAGCATGGCCGGCCTGTCCTGATGTTCGGGATAGATCAGGTTAAGCTCAACCATAAGCTGACAGCCATTGCAGACGCCCAGACTCAGGGTATCGCTGCGTTTGTAGAAATTCTCCAATGCCTGTCTGGCTGCAGCGTTGTATAGAAATGCCCCTGCCCAGCCCTTGGCAGAACCCAGAACATCGGAATTGCTGAATCCACCTACAAATACGATCATATTCACATCTTCCAGTGTCTCGCGCCCCGAAACCAGGTCAGTCATGTGAACATCTTTCACATCAAATCCTGCCAGGTGCAGCGACCAGGCCATTTCGCGGTCACCGTTTACCCCCTGCTCCCTGATAATGGCTGCTTTGGCACCCGTAGGAGCTGTCCGCACCGGATTTATCCCAAACTGCCTGAATTCACCTGTGAATTCTTCACCAAAGTCGAAAGAAAGGGGCTGTTTTTCGAAATTCGCATAACGCTGTGAAGCCATGTCTTCCCCACTCTGCTTTCTGTCGAGCAGATAGGAGGTTTTAAACCACAACTTCCTCAGTTTGTCGATGTTAAGCTCGGTAGTTCCGTTGTTGTAACGAAGGGTGATGTACCGTCTGAACGAAGGTTTCCCGAGTACCTTAAAATTCATTCCCGACTCCTGAAGGTAAACTGCGGTGAAGTCAAGGTCATTTACCTGAAGAATAACACCTGGATTTTCATTGAAAAGCAGCTTGATAATGTCGCTTTCACCAAAGTCATCAAGGTCGGCATCCAGCCCAATACCGGGCTGGGCAAAAAACATTTCAAGCAGGGTGGTTATCATCCCACCCGAGGAAATATCGTGTCCGGCGAGCACTACTCCCTGAGAAATCAGGTGTTGTACCGCGCCAAAAGCCTTCGCAAAGTATTGAGGATCAACCGTCGGGGCTTCATCACCGAGTTCACCCAGCACCTGGGCCAGGCTGCTTCCCCCTGTTTTCAGCGGTGAGGATGAAAAATCAAGGAAGATCAGCGTAGAGGTGAATTCCGGCTGGATAACCGGCTTTATCACCGAACGGATACTGCTGACTTCAGCTGCAGCAGTGATAATCACCGTGCCCGGCGACAAGACCTTTGAATTATCCGGATATCGCTGAGTCATTGAAAGCGAATCCTTACCTGTGGGGATATTGATACCCAGGGCGATGGCAAAATCGCTGGCAGCTTTCACTCCTTCGTAAAGGCGGGCATCCTCGCCCTCATTGCGGCAGGGCCACATCCAGTTTGCACTCAGGGATACCCCTTTCAAACCATCGGTTAACGGTGCCCAAACAATGTTGGTAAGTGCTTCGGCAATCGACAGCACCGAACCGGCGGTTGCACTGATGAGTCCTGCTGCCGGCGCATGGCCGATGGCAGTGGCAATCCCTTTGTCGCCCGGAAAATCCAGGGCTACAACTCCCAGATTGTTCAGGGGCAGTTGCAGGGGTCCAGCCGTCTGCTGCAATGCCACCCGGCCTGAAACCGAACGGTCAACCTTGTTGGTGAGCCAGTCCTTGCAGGCAACCCCTTCCAACTGCAAAACCTGCTCAATCAGCTGTTTGAGATCAGCAGCCTTGTATTTTAAAGGTGCATGTCTGCGGTTGACACTCCGGTCTTCAATCAGCGTTTTTGGCGGATTTCCAAGCAGGTCACCAATACTGAGGTCAATCGGACTCGATCCGGTTTTCCTGTTTGCGAATACCAGCCGGTGATCGCTGGTGGTTTCGCCGGCAAAATATACGGGAGCTCTTTCCCTTTCAGCAATGCGGCTCAGCAGCCCGGCATGCTCAGGATGAATCACCAGTCCCATCCTCTCCTGCGATTCATTGCCGATGATCTCACGATCCGACAAGGTAGGATCGCCCACCGGCAGTTGATCGATGTCAATACGGCCTCCGGTGGCTTCTACCAGTTCAGAAAGTGAGTTAAGATGTCCTCCGGCACCATGGTCATGTATCGATACCACAGGATTCTCTTCCATTTCGGCCAGTGCCCTTACAGTATTGTAAACCCGCTTCTGCATTTCAGGATTGGATCGCTGTACGGCATTCAGCTCGATTGAGTTACTGTATTGGCCTGTAGCAACCGATGAAACAGCTCCGCCACCCATCCCGATGCGGTAGTTGTCGCCTCCCATCACCACCACTTTGTCGCCGGCATCAGGAGCTGATTTCTGGCTGTCGCTTCTTCTGGCATAACCAACCCCACCGGCCATCATGATCACTTTATCATACCCATAGGTGATATCGTTGTCTTTCAGCTCAAAGGTGTATAAACTACCGCAGATCAGGGGTTGTCCGAACTTATTGCCGAAATCGCTGGCTCCGTTGGAGGCTTTGATAAGGATATCACATGGACTGTGATACAGCCATTTGCGGGGTTTCACCGCAGAGGTCCATTTCAGGGATTCGTTGGAACGCGGGTATGAGGTCATATACACGGCTGTGCCGGCAATGGGCATAGAACCTTTTCCTCCCGCCATGCGATCGCGGATTTCACCGCCGCTTCCGGTTGCTGCGCCATTGAAGGGTTCAACCGTGGTCGGGAAATTGTGGGTTTCTGCTTTCAACGAAATCACCGAATCAAACTCACGAAGGCCGAAGAAAGCTGGTCTGTCCTGCTGCTCAGGAGCAAACTGCCAGACCCTCGGGCCATCGATAAATGCCACATTGTCGCTGTAGGCACTAACGATGTGGTTAGGGTGAAGCCGCGATGTCTTGCGGATCATCTGGAACAGTGATTCGGGCTGCTCCTGTCCGTCAATTTTAAAGACTCCGTTGAAGATTTTATGACGGCAATGCTCGGAGTTTACCTGTGAAAACCCGAACACCTCACTGTCGGTAAGCCTCCGGCCGAGTTTCCTGCTCAGGTCATTCAGGTAATCAATTTCATCGACCGAAAGTGCTAGTCCTTCCTGCAGGTTGTAAGCGGCAATGTCGCTGATTTCCTTCACGGGTTCCGGCTCATGCACAATGGTAAACAGATCCTGATCAAGGTATGAATTCAGCACCTGAAGCATGGGATCGTAAGGAACACTCATGCCCGCAACCTGCCTGTACTCTTCTATTCTGGTGACTCCCTCAATACCCATGTTCTGGGTAATTTCAACAGCATTGGTACTCCACGGCGTTATCATTTCGCGGCGGGGGCCAATAAAAAAGCCCGATATAAACCGGGCTTCAAGACATTCGGCTCCACCGAACAGCCAGCTAAGTTTCTGTATATCAGAACCAGACAATTCTTTTTGACTGGCAACAGCGTAATAAAAACTTCCCTTGAAAAAGCGGATCATACCCTTGATTTTTTATACCGGCAAAGATAGAAAAAAGGCAGAAAACGACAGAGATTATCCTGCTCACATATAATATAATATAAATTGAAATAACTGGCGGATTAGCTGTACCTTTGCGCGCTCAATTTTAAATCAATTTATGCTTAATTTTCAAGAACTTGGCCTCAATCCGCTTTTGGTAAGTGCTGTTGAAGCCCTTGGTTTTAAAGAACCCATGCCTGTTCAGGCAGAAGTAATCCCTGCTCTTACCGCCAAGCCTTCCGATCTGGTGGGCCTGGCACAAACCGGAACCGGTAAAACAGCAGCCTTCGGACTACCCGTTCTGCATCACATCGACCCTGAACAGAAGATGATACAGGCGCTGGTGCTCTGCCCTACCCGGGAACTTTGTCTGCAGATATCCCGCGACCTGCGCAGTTTTGCACAGTTTATGCCAAAAATCAAGGTTGCTGCCGTTTATGGCGGAGCCAGCATCGAACTTCAATCCAGACAACTGGCAGAAGGGCCTCAGATTGTAGTAGCCACCCCCGGCCGTCTCAACGACATGATCCGGCGCAAAAAGGCAGACCTCAGCCAGGTGAGCTGGGTGGTGCTCGACGAAGCGGACGAAATGCTCGACATGGGATTTCAGGAGGAGGTTGACACCATTCTCGATTTTACCCCGGATGAGAAGTATACCCTGCTTTTCTCTGCCACCATGCCGGAGGAAGTTGAACGCATCCTCACCAAGTACATGACCAACCCGGTAGTGAAAACGGTTGGTAAACGCAATTCAGGCACTGCCAATGTAAAACATATCTACTACCTGGTGCATGCCCGCGACCGCTATGCAGCCCTGAAGCGCGTCGCCGATTTCAATCCAAGGATTTATGCCATCATTTTCTGCCGTACCCGCATCGAAACCCAGGAAATTGCCGATTCCCTCATCAGGGATGGTTACAATGCCGACTCCCTGCATGGCGATCTGTCGCAGGCACAGCGCGACCATGTGATGAACCGTTTCCGCACCGGCACCCTGCAGATGCTGGTTGCTACCGATGTAGCTGCCCGTGGACTCGATGTAAACGACCTCACCCACGTTATCAACTACAACCTCCCCGACGATTCTGAAGTGTATGTCCACCGCAGCGGACGTACCGGGAGGGCCGACAAACAGGGTATCTGCGTTTCAATCATCAACATGAAGGAAAAATTCAAGATCCGTCAGATCGAAAAGATGATTGGCCGTGAGTTTGCCCAGGCAAAGGTCCCCACCGGAGCCCAGGTTTGCGAAAAGCAGCTCTTCCATCACATCGACCGCATGGAGAATGTGGAACTGGACGATGAAATTGAATCCTTCCTCCCGGTGATTTACCGCAAACTGGAGTGGATGGACCGTGAACAGCTTATCAAACGCTTTGTCTCGCTTGAGTTTAACCGCTTTCTCGAATATTACCGCGATGCCCGTGATCTCAATGTGGTTGAAGAACCCCGCCGCGAAAGAGAAAGTCGCGAATTTCGTGATGACCGTGGCAAAAAAGAACCGAGAACCGGCCGCGATTCAGGATCATCGCAGTTTACCCGGATGTTTCTGAGTGTTGGTCGCAAAGACCGGGTACTGCCCCCGCAGATCATCGGACTGATCAATGAAGTGACCCGCTCAAGGGAGATCAGAATCGGAAGAATCGACATTCTCGACAATTACAGCTTTGTGGAAATCGATTCTTCGTCGGTAAAAAAGGTACTGAAAGCCTTCGGGAGCCCTCAGTCCAATCCTGATGGAGTCAGAATTGAAACAGCAGCCGAGAAGCCTGATTTTGCCCCCAAACCCAAGCGGAATAAGTACAAGGGAGGTTTTGAACCGGAAGCTCAACCAGTATTCAGCCGCGACAAAGGCTTTAAAAAAGAAAAAAGGGATAAACCCGATTTTGATAAACGCGAAATCAAAGGCCGGTTCAAAAAGAACAAATAAAAAAAAGGTGCATAAGCACCTTTTTTTTTGCATTGGTCTGAACTGCTTATGCCATCGACAGGAAACGCTCTGCCTCAATGGCAGCCATGCAACCCGATCCTGCAGCAGTAATGGCCTGACGGAAAATATGATCCTGAACATCCCCGGCTGCAAAGACACCCTCAACATTGGTTTTGGTAGAACCCGGTATAGTTTTGATATACCCGTTCTCATCCAGATCAATCTGTCCGGCAAAAATATCTGTATTGGGCTTGTGACCGATGGCAACAAAAAAGCCCTGTACCTCAATCTGTCTTACTTCGCCTGTTTTTACATTCTCAATCAGGGCTCCGGTTACCGTTTTTCCATCACCTACAATCTCTTTGGTAACACTGTTCCAGAGTACTTCTATGTTGGGGGTATTCATCACCTTGTTCTGCATGGCTTTGCTGGCTCGTAGTTCATCGCGGCGGACTATCATGTAAACCTTGCGGCCGAGTTTGGCCAGGTAGGTAGCTTCTTCACAGGCTGTGTCACCACCGCCTACTACAGCCATATCCTGACCACGGAAGAAAAACCCGTCGCAGGTAGCACAAGCCGAAACACCATGACCATTGTAACGTGCTTCAGATTCAAGTCCCATCCATTTGGCAGTAGCGCCGGTTGCGATGATCACAGTTTCTGCCAGCATTTTCTTTCCGTCATCGGCGGTAACCAGAAACGGCCTTTTCGAAAAATCCACTTCGCTGATGATGCCCCAGCGCATATCGGTTCCGAAACGTTCGGCCTGCTTCTGCAGATCGATCATCATATCGGGTCCCTGCACTCCCTGGGGATACCCCGGGAAATTATCCACCTCAGTGGTGGAAGTAAGCTGCCCACCCGGCTGAAGGCCCTGGTAAACAACAGGTTTTAAATCTGCCCTGGCGGCATAAATGGCAGCGGTATAGCCTGCCGGTCCCGATCCGATGATCAGGCATTCAATTTTCTCGGTTTCCTGGTTCATTATTTCTATTTTATTTGATTAATTCAGCTTTATTCCTTTTCAAAATTATTGAATTACACGGGCTTGTCCAAAAATATGCCAAATTTTTAAATTACTGTTTAACAAAACATTAACAAATGGACAAAATGTCAGCATTCATTCCGAAAAAAAATAATTCGCCGGTAATTGTCCTGTACCCGAAATTTTTAATACATTTGCACCTCCAATTGAAACCCGTGTCGGTTTCATGGAAATCCCCGGGGTGTGGCGCAGTTGGCTAGCGTACTTGCATGGGGTGCAAGTGGTCGTCAGTTCGAGTCTGACCACTCCGACAGAAAGGTGCTGTAAGGCACCTTTTTTGTTTTTGACAGCACTCCACCCTCCCTTATTTCTGTTTTCATTATCCCAATCTCAACAAGTGGTCGTCAGGAAGTTTATCCCGATGAACATCGGGAAGTCTGACCACTCCGACAGAAAGGTGCGGAAAGGCACCTTTTTCGTTTTTGGCACCGCTCACCCTTCAATTATTTCTGTTGTCCCTATCCCAACCAAAGCAAGTGGGCGTCAGGCAGTTTATCCCGATGCATTAAGGGAAGGATGATTAAACCTGAAGGGCGGTTTCCGGAAAGGATGCTGTTAAAATAAATGTGATCCCGTTGAAAACCTAAAAAAAAAGCCGGATAAAATCCGGCTTTTTTCGTCTTATCAATGACCTTTATGCGGGTGTGGTTACTTGCGGCCCAGTTTTTCGAGAATCTTGTTAGCTTCCTTGTTGTGGTAGTTTTTCTGGTTGTCCGCGATTTTACGGAATTGTTCAACGGCAAAATCAATTTGCTCGTTTTTCAGGTAGCACAGCCCGAGATACCATTCGGCATGCTCCACATACAGGTTATTCTTGTCATCGACAATGTACTTGAACGCTTTAACGGCGTCTTCGATACGATTGGTTTCGATGTAAGAAATCCCATTGTAGAACCATACTGCGATATTGGAGCTGTCCTTATCAAGAATTTCGGCAAAAAGCAGGGAAGAACCCTGGAAATCTTTCTGCTGAAATTTAAGAATAGCCTCCACAATGTTCGCGTTGCCCGAACGGGTTAGTTCAATACTACGATCGGTATCGTAATACATACTGAACAACTTCTCAGCCGTGTAGGAGCGCTGCTGAGTGAGCAGAATGGCGCCACCGGCAATCATCAGGATGGCAATGGCTGCAGCGGCAGCAAGGTGCCATCTGCGTGGTTGCATTCTGATAACTTTCGTTGCAGCTTCTTTCTGCTTCGACTCGTTAAATACACTGATCAGCTTGCGTCTGAACTCCACAACGTCTTCGTCAAGAAGAATGTTGTCGAGATCTTTGTCAAGCTTCAGTTCTCCGGATAGTTCGGCATTTGTTTGTAGTTCCCTGCCAAACCATCTGAGTTCATCCTCATTCATTTCCCCGGCTATAAATCTTTCGATCAGCTGGGAATACTTGAGATTTTTAGTCATCGGACAGGAATTTTTGGCACTTTGGATCATTGATAATTCTCTTTTTAAGTTCCTCCTTGCAGAGGTATTTTCGCGTTTTGGCGTATTTTTCTGTTTTGTAACCCATTTCCACGGCAATATCTTTCAGGGATATTTTCTTCATGAAAAGGAGCAGTACTTTCTGACAATCTTCATGTAAAGTTAAAAAATGCTGCTGATACAGTCTGTATTTTTCGACCTCGTCATCGTAGATTTCCTCCATCACTTTATCCGGAAGATTAACGAATGATTCGATGTCGCTGAATTCGCGGGAGAACTGCTTACGCTTGCTTAGTTTCTGAAGCCACAGGTTCCTGCAAACCGAATACAGATAAGTACGAAAAGAACTGCTTAACTCCAACTCATTGTCCCTGATCTTTTTAAATATTACAATCAGGCCATCCTGAAAAATATCTTCGGCATCCTCCTCGTTGCCACTGTTTTTAATAATCAGGTATTTAATCGTAGGAAAAATTTCCTGATAGATATACTTGATGATATAATCACTCCTCAATCTCAAGCCTTCAATGATTGCTTCATCAGAAAAGTGAATCATGATCTGTTTCTTTATCCGGGTTTCAGCAAAAGGTAATACGAATTGCTGTAAATATTTTAAAACCTTGACTGATGTAAAAAAATTTACCAGTTTTAAGGCCCATTATTAAATTTTTCTCGCC
>CALMDN010000184.1 GCA_937864935.1 uncultured Bacteroidales bacterium | reverse complement strand
ATTGAACAAACTGAAAAAAAAAAAACGGCAAAAAAACATTACAAATTCATATTTGGATGATTAAAAACAGAAGATTGTACCCTGCGTGTACAAAAAAACTGACCATTGCCACTCCAGAGCTCTGCTAACTATTGATTATGAGATTAATACGTAACAAAGTCACCACCTACCTGGTAGTTACTTCTCTTGTATCCATTGGGATTGTAACGTTTATATATCTGTATTTCGGAGCTTCCTGTGAAAAAATCAAACGGAATTTTGCTGAATCTCAGCTTGTGCTGCTGCAGAATCACATCAAAGTGAATTCACTGCCTGGAAGCCGGGCATTGATAAAGATTTCTGAGTTTGCGTCTTTAAGAAACAGTATCTGTGAGGAGAATAAACTTCCTGAAGGTGTGGGTGAACTGCTGAACGTGGCAGGATTTGAGTTTGTTGCAGGAACCGATGCCTCCCTCAGTCATGTAATGGCATATCCACCTGAAGCTGCGGATTTCCTGAAGATTCTTCCATCCGACAGAAAAGTCTTTGAGAAACTTCTGAGTGATGGGAAAGTGACCAGGTATTATGCCTGGCAAAAAGATTCGCTTTATGAGATATCCATAATCAAGGCAGCTGTCTGTCAGGATGCGGAGGAATCATCCGTTCAATGGCTTTTTGGCGGAAAATATGTTGAAAAAGAGCTGGTGAACAGCTTTATCCTCTCCTATCCCGGAAAATTAAGCATTCAAAGACCTCCGGCACCTGCGGGTTCTTCCATCAGAAAAAACACCCAGGGTTATTCAACCACCCTTCCGCTTTACGGCTGGGACAATTATCCCGTGGCTTCAGTTCATCTGGAAACGCAACCGGGGCTTGTATTGCTGCTTTCAGACCTGAACCGCATGCTGTTATGGCTGCTGGCAGCTTCAGTTGTTTTGTTCTCCCTGTTTACCTTTCTGTATCTGAACAGGTTTTACATCCTACCTTTGAAACTGATTTCTCTGGCAATCAGACACAAAGACCCGGATTACATCAAAATGATGGATGACAAAGACCCGGATTTCAATTCATTGCAAAACATGCTCATCAATGTGTTCAATCAGGAGAAACTGCTTTCTGACATCATGAACAGGCGCAGCACTGAGATGATGAATACCTTTCATGCGGCCATTCTGTCGAAGCTGAGCGATTCGGTGTATGCTTACGACCACAAGGGAGTGATTACCTACTGGAATAAATCGGCTGAAGAACTCTACGGCATACCTGAAGAAGAAGCTGTCGGGAAAATCGCTTATGAGCTGGTAAAAAGCAAATGGAAAAAGGCTGAAGAAGAGCGGTTTCAGACTGAATCTCTGAAGAATACCGGTATCTGGAAAGGCCGCCTGGTACAGGAACTGCCCGATGGCTCTGAGATCAATGTTGAGGCTACGGTGTCAGCACTCAGCGACAACGATGATAAACTGATCGGTTATCTGTGCGTTGTCCGCAAACCGGTGAATCAGGCCTGACCCGGACTTTCCTATCTGTCGCATCTGAATTGCGCCGGGTTTTCCGGTTACTTGCCTGACTGCAACCCGCCTTTCTGAGCGGGTCATCTGCCTGCGGAATGTTAATCTTTGTGAAATCCGGCCAGTTTGAAGAAATCCCGATGAACAGAGCAGCATGCCAAACTGTTTATTCCGGAAAAATCATGAAAAGATTCTTGTTAGCTGCTACTGCTGTTGTAACGTCCCTTTCGTTGACAGCCTGTAATGAGCAGTCACCAAAGGAAAGCGAGACCAGAATGAACACTCAGAATATTGCAACGGACACAGCAACCTTCGGCTCAGGGTGCTTCTGGTGTACAGAAGCCATATTTCTTCAGCTTAAGGGAGTAATCAGTGTTGAATCGGGTTATTCGGGCGGGGCTCGCCCCAATCCGACTTACGAACAGGTAAGTTCAGGGGCAACCGGACACGCCGAGGTGATACAGGTGCTGTACGACCCTTCGGTGATCTCCTATAAAGAACTTCTGGAGGTCTTCTGGAAAACGCATGATCCCACCACCCTTAACCGCCAGGGAGCGGATGTCGGAACCCAATACCGTTCGGTAATCTTCTATCACAACGAAAGTCAGAAAGAAGAGGCGGAATACTATAAAAGGGAACTGGATGCCAGCGGCTCATGGAAGGACCCGGTTGTCACCGAAATTTCTGCCTTCAGGGCCTTCTACAAAGCCGAGGATTATCACCAGAACTATTACAACAACAACAAAAGGGCACCTTACTGCACTTTTGTAATCGGACCGAAACTGGAAAAATTCGAAAAAGTTTTCGGAGAGAAGTACGGCAGGTAATTCAGACCCGGTTGCCTGGAGGAGCCCGTTGCAGTGCTCAGTGAGAAATTTTATACCGAATGAAGTTGGTTCAGGCTCAGATAAAACTGCCGGTTCCGGATAGAAAAACCACCCGGCACTTT
>CALMDN010000183.1 GCA_937864935.1 uncultured Bacteroidales bacterium | reverse complement strand
GCTCTAGGCCCCGCACACAATTTCCATCCACCACCGGTCGGTTTTCCGGCTCTTGATGAATACGATCCCATCGGCAAAGTCTTTGGTGGGGACGATGTATTTTATAAACATATCGCTGCCGGCACCGGGGAAATCGTCCTTGCGGTTGTTGTATCCTTCAAAGGCATACCACACCATCTGCGCGAGCAACTGTGCAGTCAGTCCCCTTCGGTCGAGTGCCGGATTGTATTCGAAAAATCCAATGGAGGACAATTTGTCGCTCATGGCAGCATAGCGCACCAGCTGGCAGGCTTCATCTCCCGAAAAACCATTGGGGCCGGCATTGGCATTGCCGGGTGCATCGGCTGCCCTGATGGCTCCGGTATCAAACGAAAGCACATCGGCATTGCGCAGCAGGGCCTCGGCATCGCTGAGGTTTCCGTGCAGCACGCCCAGCCTGTAAGTGTCGAAGAGCAGCTTTTTCATCAGGTCAATGGCCGGCTGATCAACATAATAGGTCTGATAACCGAGGTTGGTAAAATTGAACAGGTAATTGGGCCGTTCAACGATGATGTGGCTCAGGTAAGTGTTTGAGTTGAGCTCGTCGGAAGTTTCACCCAGATCAAAGACAGGATCAATCACAGCCATGTTGATGATCTGCTTCATATTGGCATACGCCTTATACATGGCATAGGTGAGGTTCTGCCCCCCGCCGAGAACCACCGGAAATACCTTGTTGGAGATGAGCCATTCCAGTGTGGCCGACAGGGCAAAATAGGTATCTTCCACCGCATGTCCTTTGCGGATATTTCCCAGATCGGCAATGCCGGATGTCCAGGCGCCGGGGAAGAGCTTGTACAGGTGCCGTCTGATTTCATCAGCTCCGGCTGCACATCCTTCATTGTTCACCACTCCCCTGTCGTCGGGTACTCCAATCAGGGCAATGCGGATTCCTTCAAGCTCAGGGAATGGGGTGTCGGCCTGATAAATCAACATCGTGTGTCCGAGGCGGGAGTGCGGACTGTCGGGCAATTCATCTGAAACCAGGGCAGCAACAGGTTCAAAGTAAACAGATATGTCCATAAGGGAAAGCAGTGGTCTTGATTTTTTACTTTGACAAATATCCGAAATTACCGCTTATAAAAACAGGGATGCAGCAATCCGCCAACATCCCTGATGATTTTACAAGCCGTAAGCTTATTTCTTTTTTGTGAATCTGCCCTTTTTCACCGTTTTGGGCTGGGCATCAGCCAGGGCGGCTATTTCACGGCATTTTTCCAGTGAAAGTGAAGCCGGATCAGTGCCTTTGGGGATACGGTAGTTGGATTTCCCGATGGCTATGTATGGGCCGTACCTTCCGTTAAGCACCTGAACCTGGGGATCTTCATCAAAAAGCCTGATGACCCTTTCCGTTTCCTTTTTCCGTTTTTCCTCGATCAGATCAATGGCCCTTTCAGCATCAATGGTGTTCGGGTCGTCGGTTTTCGCCAGTGAATAGAAGGCTGATTTGTGCTTGACATAGGGGCCGAAACGTCCGATTGCCACGGTAAGCTCGGCCTCTTCATAGCTTCCGATGGAACGTGGAAAATCAAACAGCCTGAGGGCATCTTCGAGCACCAGACTATCCATGGATTGTCCCTTCTTCAGGCTTGCGAAACGTGGTTTTTCCTCGTCCTCTGCCTCACCGATCTGCACCATGGGCCCGAAACGTCCTATTTTTACATATACATTCTTTCCGCTTCCGGGATCTGTTCCCAGCAGCCGCTCACCTTTAACCCTTTCTGAATTCTCCAGGGTTTCGCGCACCTGCTTTGCAAAAGGATGATAAAACTCCCTGATCATCTGATTCCACACCTTCTGACCCTGGGCAATTTCGTCAAACTCCTTCTCCACATTGGCGGTAAAGTTGTAATCAAGGATATTCTCAAAATTCTGTACCAGAAAGGTATTCACCAGCGAGCCAATGTCGGTGGGAAAGAGTTTCGATTTTTCGAAACCGGTATTCTCCGATTTGACCTCTTCCCTGATTCTGCCGTTTTTCAGCTCTACAAAATCATACACTCTTTTTACACCGGGTCGGTCTTCCTTTACTACATACTCCCTTTTCTGAATGGTTGAAATGGTAGGGGCATAGGTAGAAGGTCGGCCGATACCCAGTTCTTCGAGTTTCTTCACCAGGCTGGCTTCCGTATATCGCGGCGGTTGCTGCGAAAACTTCTGGGTTGCCTGCATCACCGCAAGGTCGAGCTGTTGCCCGCCCTTAACCGGAGGCAGTACAGCATCCTCGCTGTCGGAGGGTTCCTCATCCGATGACTCCATATATACCTTCAGAAACCCGTCGAACCGTATTACTTCGCCCCTGGCGATAAACTTTTCGGAAAGGGATTGTTGCGGTTTCGGAGTGGCAGGTGTCACCAGGATGGTAACAGTGGTGCGTTCGAGTTCAGCGTCGCTCATCTGGGAAGCGATGGTGCGTTTCCAGATCAGGTCGTACAACCTGCGCTGTGAGTCATCGCCCCTGATCTCCTGCACATTCATATAGGTAGGCCTGATGGCTTCATGAGCCTCCTGGGCACCCTTGGTTTTTGTTGCGTACTGCCGGGTTTTAACATACTTCTCGCCGTAGAGTCTGGTAATCTCTTCCCTGGCCATGTTCAGGGCCAGATTGGAAAGATTCACCGAGTCGGTACGCATATAGGTAATCTTACCTTCTTCGTACAGCTGCTGGGCCACAATCATGGTCTTGGCAACGGGGAAACCAAGCTTCCGGCTGGCTTCCTGCTGCAGGGTTGAGGTGGTGAAAGGCGGCGCCGGAGATTTGCGGGCAGGTTTGGTCTCGATATCGCTTACATGAAATGCGGCATCAACACACTTCTGAAGGAAAGCAACTGCTTCTGCTTTTTCGGCGAACCGCTTATTCAGTTCGGCGGCAATTTTTGGCGAACCCGTTTCATCAGGAACGGTAAATACTGCGGTGACTCTGTAATTGTAGGTCGATTTGAATGCCTTGATTTCCTCCTCCCGCTCAACAATGAGGCGAACAGCCACCGATTGCACCCGGCCGGCTGAAAGGGCGGGTTTAACCTTGCGCCACAAAACCGGTGAAATCTCGAAACCAACAAGCCGGTCGAGTACCCGACGTGCCTGTTGTGCATCAACCAGATTACGGTCGATCCCCCGGGGATGTTCAATGGCCTCGGTAATGGCACTTTTGGTGATTTCATGAAAGACAATCCTGCGTGTTTTCTTTTCATCAAGAGACAAAGCTTCGGCCAGATGCCACGAGATGGCTTCCCCTTCGCGGTCCTCATCAGACGCCAGCCAGACGATCTCTGCTTCTGAGGCCAGTTTCTTCAACTCTTTGATGAGCTTCGATTTATCGGCCGGAATTTCATAATTGGGCTCAAAATCATTTTCAATATCTACTCCAAGTTGCTTTTTGGCCAGATCACGAACATGGCCGAAACTCGATTTTACAATAAAATCTTTCCCCAGGAAGCCTTCTATTGTTTTCGCTTTGGCAGGTGATTCAACGATTACCAGATTTTTTATCATACTGAATTCAAATGATTTTCAAGCAATTCTTTCCTAAAAACGGCCACAAAGTAACGCAATAAAAACACATCACATATTTAGTTGCTGTAATTTTATTTGCAACAATTTAATAATGAGGCATTTCAATTATTGCTACCTTTGCAGCTTCTGACCGGAAACAAAGTTTGTTCCGGAATGTTAATGAAGGATGTTGAATCAATTGTACCGGATTTGGAAACAAAACGCAAACTCTACATAGAAACTTACGGTTGCCAGATGAATTTTGCTGACAGTCAGATTGTTGGCTCGATAATGACAGAAAATAACATTGAAACAACCGGTAATATTGCCGAGGCTGATCTTATTTTTGTCAATACCTGCTCCATCCGCGATCATGCCGAAAAAAGAGTCAGGGCCCGCCTGCAGGAATTCAAACGCTACAAAAAAAACAAACCGGGGCTGATTATCGGGGTGCTGGGCTGCATGGCAGAACGTTTAAAATCGCAGCTGATAGAGGAAGAAAAAATGGTAGACCTGATTGTAGGCCCGGATGCTTACCGCGACCTTCCCCGGCTGCTGTCGGTCGCGGAATCAGGGCAAAAGGCCATCAATGTAATTCTGTCGGCTGATGAGACCTATGCTGACATCAATCCTGTAAGACTCGACAGCAACGGAATTTCAGCTTTTATCTCCATCATGCGGGGATGCGAAAATTTCTGCTCTTATTGTGTTGTTCCCTTTACCCGTGGCAAGGAGCGCAGCCGCGATCCGGAGACCATTGTGAAGGAAGCCACTGAATTGTTTGAAAGTGGTTACCGTGAAGTTACCCTGCTGGGGCAGAATGTAAATTCATACAACAGCAGCGACGGAACAGGGTTCGCCCGACTGATGGCCAGGGTGGCAGCCATAAGCCCGTTGTTAAGGGTGAGGTTTGCCACCTCCCATCCCAAAGATCTGTCAGATGAATTGCTCGAGACAATGGCGGCATATCCCAACATCTGCCGGTCAATCCACCTTCCGGTTCAGTCGGGGAGCGACACAGTGCTCAAACGCATGAACCGCAAGTACAACCGGGAGTGGTATCTGGGGCGGATTGCTGCGATCAGAAAGTTTATCCCTGACTGTACCATTTCAACCGATATCATAACCGGATTCTGCGGTGAAACAGAAGAGGAACACAACGAAACCCTCAGCCTGATGAATCAGGTCGCGTATGAATACGCCTTCATGTTCAAGTATTCTGAAAGGGAAGGTACCACTGCTGCCAAAAAATATGCCGATGATGTTCCGGAGGAGATCAAAAGCAGGCGCCTGAAAGAAATAATCGACCTGCAGCAGGAGCTTTCATACAAAAGCAATTTATCGGACATCGGGAAAACCTTCAGTGTACTGGTGGAAAATGTTTCAAAAAAATCAAGCAGTGAACTCTCGGGCAGAAACAGTCAGAATAAAGTGGTTGTTTTCAGGAAAGACAGCTACAGTCCGGGTGATTATGTGAATGTGAAAATCACATCCTGTACCCCGGCAACGCTGAAGGGTGAGGTAACCGATTGAACACCGGTTTCCTGCTTCAATATTGAGGCATTAAAAACTCCTCCGGAATTATTCAGCACAATATCTGAATAAGGAAACGAACAATATGGATTCCGATTTTTTGTCTAACTTTGCACACAAACATTAAAACCATTGCAGTTAACATCAGGTCTGAAATTGTATTGTATCTGTTTACCATCGGATTGAGGTTACTTTTTTAAGTTTAATTCATTATATTTTAAGTCTTCTAAGCTTTTTCAACATGAAATTAAATCTGAACAAATTAAACCAGGTTGTTTTACTGTTTCTGGTAATTCTGCTGGCCAGCTCGTGTGTTTCACTCAAAAGGGTGAAGTATATTCAGGATGTTGCTGATTATCAGAAAGATGGCAAAATAGCTTTTGCCAATGAGATCAGCAACGACTACAAGGTTCAGCCTGGTGACAACCTGTATGTTGATGTAACCAACCTCGATTCCAAGAACCTGAACCCGTTTGAATCGAACCAGCGCACCTCCTATACTGCCAACACTGAAATGAGTGTTTACCTCAACAGTTACATGGTTTCCGATTCAGGGTACATCAATTTTCCGGTCGTCGGGAAAATCATGGTAACCGGACTCACCGTGAGTGAGGTAAAAAACAAGTTTCAGAGTGCCGTGAATGACTATTTTCAGATGGCAACCGTAACGGTAAAACTGGTTAACTTCAAGGTCAGCCTGCTCGGTGAAGTTGTCCGGCCCGGAACATATTTTGTTTACCAGGAGAACATCAACCTGTTGCAGGCCATCAGTATGGCCGGAGATCTGAGTCCCTACGCGAAAAGAAGTAAAGTGACCATTATCCGTAAGACAGCTTCCGGATCAACCGTTTACCATGTGAACCTGCTTAAAGCCGACATTTTGCAATCACCGGCTTATTATCTTCAGCCTGAAGACATTGTGTATGTTGAGCCGCTCAAGAGCAAAAATTACGCATTCACCGCATTCCCCTACAGCGTAATATTTTCAACCATTACCACCACCCTTCTTATTCTGAATTACATTAAATAGAACATACCGTGGAGAATTACACCAACCAAATGCCCCAGGAGGAAACAGTTGATTTCAAACAACTGTTCTTTAAGTTTTACCATTACTGGTATTTCTTCATCATTACTGTATTTATTGCCCTGGCTATTGCTTTTCTGTTCAATAAATACACCCAGCCGATTTATAAAGTAGGGACAACTGTGCTGATCAAAGACGACAAATCAGGCTTTGATCCTCAGGCCTTGTTGGGATTGGGCAATGTTAAGAATGCCCAGGTACTGGAAAATGAAATCGGCGTTCTGAAATCCAGGGCCCTGGTAAGCCGGGCCGTGCAAACCCTCAATTTTGAAGTTTCCTATTATCAGGAAGAGAACTTTCTGACAAGAGAACTTTATAAAGACAGCCCCTTTACGGTAGAATTCGATACAGCCAACCCCCAGCCTGCCGGATTGAGGTTCAACCTGATCATTTTACCGAACAATGAGTTCAGCCTGTCAACTGAAGGAGAATCGGTTTATCTGTACAATTATGCCAAAGGCAAACAGATAGAAAAAATCAACAAGAAATTTGATGTAAAGGGCAAATTCAGGTTCGGAGAACAGATAAAAGGAAAATACTACAATTTTAAGATCCTCCTCAACACCAATTTCAACCCCAGGGAACACATCAACCAGAACATGTTCTTTACTTTCAACAAATACGAGGATCAGGCCAAACAATACATGGGTTTTGAGATTGAACCCATCAACCGCGAAGCCTCCATTGTTGAAATTTCTTTGCGCAGCACCAATGTGCACAAAGCAACCGACTTTCTGAATACCCTTACCAGTGTTTATATGGCCCGGGGATTGGAGAAAAAGAATCAGATTGCGACGAATACCATCAATTTTATTGACGAACAGCTACTCGGCATCACCGACTCGCTGCGGACCGCTGAAACGGTGCTGCAGGACTTCAGGACCAAAAATGTGGTGATGGACCTTGACTTCCAGTCCCAGCAGGTTTTCCCGCAGATGAAAGCCCTGGAAAATGAACAAGCA
>CALMDN010000182.1 GCA_937864935.1 uncultured Bacteroidales bacterium | reverse complement strand
AAAATATAGTATTGTCCTGTTTCACAGATATCACCGTCAGAACCGGCATCAACAACCGGTGGCTGGCTGATCTGAAGGATCATGGCATCGGTGGCTGTGGTGGTGCAGGGGGTAATTCCCTGTCCGGTGATGATCAGAATCACACTGCCATTGGCAATGTCCTGTGCACTCGGAGTGTAAACCGGATTCACCAGGGTAGGATCGGAGAAAGTACCGCTTCCTGAGGTTGTCCAGAAGACCGAAGAGGTTGACTGTGCAGTAGCACTGATGAGCGGAACATTGGCACCCACGCAGATCTGGATATCGGGACCGGCATTCACCTGAGGCTCAGCTACAACTGTAAGCATCATCTGATCGGTGGCATTGCCTGTACATGGGTTGATCCCGTATGCAGTGAGGGTCAGCACGGCAAATCCGAGTGATACGTCTATGGTACCGGGAACGTAAGTCGGGTAAAGCGTATTGGCTGCAAGCAACACACCGTCGCCAGAGGTTGACCAGGCCAGGGATGAATACTGACTGGCATTCGATCCGGCAATGGTATGGGTCTGGTTGGCGCAGATGGTCTCGTCATTACCGGCAAAAGCTGTTGGGGTGCGGGTAATGGTAATCTCCATCACATCAACATCCGTAGCAATACAGGGTGCTGTGGCAAATACGGTCATGGTCAGCTGAACCGAACCGATCATAATGTCAGCAGCTGAAGGGATATAGGTAGGTGTTAAAGTGGTCGGATTCATCAGGGTTCCGCTTCCGCTGGTAGCCCACAATACACTCGATGCATTGGTAGCGGAGGCATTGTTCACCATGTAGCTGCTGCCTTCGCAGATGGCTGCATCGGTTCCGGCATTGGCGATGGGGTTCTGCCTGATGGCCAGGGTCATATTGCTGGTTTGCGGCAGACACGGAGGATTGTTCAGGGTGAGGGTCAGCGTAACAGCACCGTTGGCGATGTCGGCCAGGCTGGGTGTGTAGATCGGATTCAGGGTATTCATGTTGTTGAAATTGCCCGATCCGCTGGTACTCCATGCAAGGCTGGTATAATTGGTTGCAGTGGCGTTGATCAGTTCGTAGTTGCCGCCTTCACAGATGGTGGCATTGGGGCCTGCATAAGCTACTGGCATCGGATTGATGCTGAAAATCACATTGTCGGATACCACATCGGTGCATGGAGGCAGAGAGGTGGCCGAAAGGGTAAGGGTTACCAGTCCGTTGATCAGATCGCCGGGGCCCGGGGTGTAGATGGGAGTCAGGACGGTGGGATTGATGAAAACACCGTCACCGTTTGAGGTCCACATCAATGTATTGTAATTGGCAGCTACAGCGCCGCTGATGTTGTATGGGCCTTCGCAAATGGTGATATCATTGCCGGCAAATACAACAGGGATCTGGTTGATGGTTACCAGGACTGAACTGCTTACCGGAGCAACACAAGGTGCATTGCCGGTGGCTGTGAGGGTGAGGGTTACCTGCCCGTTGGCAACATCGGCAGGGCTCGGTGTATAGGTCGGATTGATCTGGTTGGCATTTACGAAAACTCCGGTTCCTGAACTGGTCCAGGCTAAGCTTGAATAATACTGGGCGCTTGCTCCGGGAACGATGAAGCTGTTGTCACCACATACAGAAAAGTTAACGCCTGCACTCACGATCGGAGTCGGGGTTACCGAAATCTGCATCATGTCGGTTGCAGCTACAGTGCAGGGTGCGGTGCCGCTGGCAGTCAGGGTCAGGGTTACGGTACCTGCCAGTGCATCGTTGTGCGAAGGCAGGTAGGTGGGTGTGAGGGTTCCGCTGTTGGAAAGGATACCGGTACCGGTAGTGGTCCAGTTGATCGTTGAGTAATTGGCTGCGGTTGCTGAACTGACGGTAAAGGCCGTAGTTTCGCAGGTTGACCCATCCAGGCCTGCATTGGCTGAAGGGGTATTTACGATGGTGAGTGTCAGGTTGTCTGAAACCGGAAGGCTGCACGGTGCGATGCCGTTGGCTGTGATGGTCAGGGTAACCGTTCCGCTGAGCAGGTCAGAAGCTCCGGGAATATAGGTGGCATTCAGAATGTTCGGGTTAACAAAAGATCCCGAACCACTGCTGGTCCATAAAAGGGTTGAGTAATTGGAAGCACCGGCTCCGGTGATGGTGTACGGGTCGTTGCCGCAGGTAGTGGCATCTGCGCCGGCGTTTACAACCGGACTGCGACGTATGGTCAGGGCTTTTACCGAAACAGCATTGCCCGAGCAGGGTGCAATCGGGGTAACAGTGAGTGAAAGGTTAACGCTGCCCGCAATGGCATCAGAGAGACTCGGGGTGTAGGTGGGAGTCAGGGTGCCGTTTCCGGTGAAGGTTCCGGTTCCGCTGGTTGTCCAGTTAATGCCGGCATAGTTGGCTGCAGTTGCATCGCTGATGGCCAGGCTGCTTCCTTCACAGATACTGGCCGGGGCACCTGCATTGGCTGTAGGCTCAGCATTGATAAACAGGGTCATCTGGTCAGAAACGGTGTTGGATGAACAGCTGCCGGTTCCTGTAGCTGTCAGTGTTAAAACAACCGATCCGTTCGAAAGATCTGAAGCACTGGGTGTATAAATCGGGTGCAAGGCAGCCGGATTGGAGAATATACCGCTTCCGGTGGTTGTCCAGAGCAGCGATCCATAGTTGGATGCCGAACTTCCCGAAATGGAGTATCCGGCGGTACCGCAATTCGATACATCCGGACCTGCATTCACCTGAGGCATTGACAACAGGGTGAGCGTAAGGTTGTCAGATGCACTGCCTGTACAGGGTGCCAGTGCGAAGGCGGTAAGGGTCAGGGTAACCGAGCCTCCTGCAACATCCGCAGCACTCGGGGTATACACAGCAGTGGTAGTACCCTGGTTGGTGAAGGTACCGCTTCCTGAGGTAGTCCAGTTCAGCGAGAGGTAACCGGAAGCCGTTCCGTTAAGATTCACGTTTGCGGTTCCGCAGGATGTTGCATCACTGCCTGCATTGGCTGATGGGGCCGGAGCAATGGTAAGCACCATAACATCGCTTGTCTGGGCACTGCAGGGAGCAGCCGCCTGAGCGGTGAGCTGAAGGGTAACATATCCCTGGAGCCTGTCGGCAGCTGAAGGGGTATAGGTGGTGGTCAGGCTGTTGGCATTTCCGAAACTTCCGCTGCCATCCAGCGCTGTCCAGGTAACTGAAGTGTAGTTAGAGGCACTGCCATTCAGCATGTAATTGGCGGTAGAGTAGCAGATTGTAGCATCAGGTCCTGCATCCACAGTGGGTGAGGAGGATATGGTCAGTGTCATACTGCTGCTGGCCGGTGAGCAGGATCCGTTACCGTTGGCTGTAAGGGTAAGAACCACGCTGCCTGAAACAAGGTCGTTTGATCCCGGGGTGTAAACCGGACTCAGGGCGGTGGCATTGTCAAACGAGCCATCGCCGGTGCTGGTCCACTGCAGAGAGCTGTAATTGGATGCCGTTGCACCACTCAGCTGGTGGGTATTTCCCGGACAGATATTGGCATTGAGGCCGGCATTGGCAGCCGGACTATTGCTGATCAGAACATTGAAGTCGGGTGAAAAAGTGCCGTTGCCGCAACTGTTGATTCCGCGAACCCTGATAACTCCGGGTACAGCGGAAGCGGTTGCATTCAGGGTTATCGAAGATCCGGTAGCTGATCCGCTGACAGTGAATCCTGCCGGATATTCCCACTGGTAACTGCTGGCGTAGGCGATCGGAGCAACACTGTATACCAGGCCGGTCTCATTCTGACAAACATTGGCTGTGCCACTGATGCTTCCACCGGCGATCGGCAGATTGTTAACGGTAACTGCATAAGCAGCCGACCACTGGCCGGCTCCGCATCCGTTGGTTCCTCTGACCTGAATGGTTCCTGAGGCTGCTGTTGTACTGTAATTGACAGTAATCTGATTGGTGTTTGTTCCGGTGTTGATGGTGGCTCCTGCAGGCAGCACCCACTCGTATCCGTTGGCCTGGCTGATGGCAGGAACCTGATAGGTTACGCCGTTCTGACCCTGACATACAGTTGAGGTGCCGGTGATGATTCCCGGATTGCCCGGCAGACGGTTAACGGTAACCACAAGAATCGGAGACCAGCTTCCGTTGCCACAGGCACTGGTTCCACGAACCCTGACATCACCCGTTGTGGCGGTGGTGCTGAAGTCTACAGTGATGGTATTGGTATTGGCGCCAGCTGAAATACTGGCCCCTGTGGGTAAAGTCCAGTCGTAACCGCTTGCATTGTTGATCGGATTTACAGAATAGGTAACCCCTGACTGTCCCTGGCATACGGTTGAAGATCCAGAAACAATTCCGGCTGCTGAGGGAAGGCTGGCTACGTTAACATAGAGTGTGGATGATGTTCCGTTACCACAGACATTGGTTCCGTAAACACTGATGTTGCCTGAAACAGCCGATGCTGAGAAATTGACTGTGATTGAATTGCTGTTGTTTCCGCCAACGATATTTACCCCGGTCGGAACACTCCAGACATAACCCGTCGCATTGGGAATGGCTGCCACGGAATAAACCACAGAATTTGTCAGCTGACACACCGAGGTGCTGCCGGAAATGAAACCGGCTGCCGAAGGCAGCGGATTCACCTGGATCGTAACCGGATTGCCTATGTCAGACCCGGTACAGTTGTTGGCATCCAGTATCTGTGTAAGCTTGTAATCACCGGCATCAGATGTGCTGATGATATACGGGCTCGACATAATTCCGGTAATCTCAGGCTGGTCAACGCCGTTGATGCTGTATATAACACGCCAGGGTGCTGTCCCCTGAGATATATACAGATACACATCAGTGGAGGCACCCTGACAAATGGTTGCGTCGCCGGTTAAATAGGCTACGGGCGGCGTAGCGCAAGGCTGCGCTAACAGTTGTAAACTTGAAAAAAGCGCAAATAGTATCAGCGCCCTTTCTTTGACTTTCCCCCCGAAAATTCTGTAAAAGGTCTTCATATTATTTTTGTTATAATTTCGTCTGTAAAGAACTATTCACCTCATCCAGCCACTGTTCCGACTCTCCGGTGATTTCATTTGTTTATCATTTCATTTCAAATAAGTAATACGACAAATGCAAACTTTTTTTTACAGACTGCCCGGCCTTATTCATTTTTCAGATGTATTTATTTAAATATCAACGACATGTAGAGGAGGGTTTTTCAAAAGTCAATGATATCAACGATTTTGGCAATCTTGCATTTTCAATTTATTGTCTATCAACGTTTTGGCAGACTGTTAAATTTTCAGGATATTCCAGATGCTTATAAAATATTTACATTAACTATAAAATAATTTTACATACTCTAAAACTGCGCCTAATTAAATCGCCAGAAACCATATTGATGTTCGTTCCTGCAATCCCCGAAAACCCCGGTGCTTCTCCCTGACTTTTTCAAGCACCTGCCTATGGTATTCACCGGTACAGCCTTTTATTGATCTCGTTTTTTCTCAACTTCAGATACATCGGTCTATGATTTACCTGATAGCTTTCCGGACAGGTATTCATTAGAAATTCTTTGGTTATAAGAGATAAAGTGATCCGGATATTGAAAGAATGTTTTTTTTACATCCTGTTTTTTTATTCCTTATAAACCAACGGCAGGTTGTCTGAGTAAATCAATAAATGGCTGTTATTAATACATTGATATTCAGTAGTTTGTATATAATTTTTCTGATGATTGATTAATCCCGGTTTGTATTGCGAAACTGTTCTTTTCAGGAAATACTTGTGATTTCACCTTCCTTCCGATCCGAAATGGTTAACTTTGCAACAGTACAATCAGACTTCCCTGTTGGGAAATGGCTTGTGTATTATTGCAGACAACCACAGTTTTATTAATGCAGAAAGCAGACAATATTCCGGTATTCCGGCTAAATACAGGAGCAAACATGCCGGCTGTCGGGCTTGGTGTTTACCAGATGCCCGACGGGCCGCTGACAAGACGGGCGGTAGATTACGCCATCCGCTGCGGTTACCGTCACATCGATACCGCCATGATTTACCGCAACGAAACTTCAGTCGGACAGGCAGTGAATGCCTCTTTTGTGCCGCGTGAAGACCTCTTCATCACCACCAAGCTCTGGAACTCAGATCAGGGATATGACCAGACCATCCGGGCATTTCAGGCAAGCCTTGAAAGGCTGAATCTTTCCTATGTTGACTTATACCTGATTCACTGGCCGGTTCACGGGAAGCGGAAAGATTCATGGAAAGCACTGGAAACCCTTTATCAGGAGGGGAAATGCAAGGCCATCGGGGTAAGCAATTACATGACCTCACACCTTGATGAACTGCTTGGGTATTGCCGGGTAACACCTGCCGTAAATCAGATCGAGCTGCATCCCTTTCTCTTCCAAACCCGCAGCGGGATAGTGGAGCTGTGCCGTCGTTCAGGCATTCTTC
>CALMDN010000181.1 GCA_937864935.1 uncultured Bacteroidales bacterium | reverse complement strand
TAAAAAAATAATCTTTTCAATGGTTGGCGTTGGAAAAACTGTTCCGGTAAACCGCCAGATTATCAAAGACATATACCTTTCATTTTATTATGGGGCAAAAATCGGCATCATTGGTCTTAACGGATCCGGGAAGTCGACCTTATTGAAAATAATAGCCGGCGTGGATAAATCCTTCACCGGAGACGTAGTATTCTCTCCCGGGTATTCTGTGGGCCTGCTGGAGCAGGAACCAGTGCTCGACAACAGCAAAACAGTGCGTGAGATCGTTGAAGAAGGGGTTTCGGAAACCGTTAAACTGCTGAAAGACTATGAGGCTGTTAACAACCGCTTTGCTGATCCGCTGAGCGACGACGAGATGAACGCGCTGATTGAAGAGCAGGGCAGGCTCACTGAACTGCTCGACCAGCACAATGCCTGGGAACTCGACACCCGGCTTGAAAGGGCCATGGATGCCCTGCGTTGCCCCGATCCGGATCAGCAGGTTCAGCACCTCTCAGGAGGCGAACGCCGCCGCGTGGCACTCTGCCGGCTTCTACTTCAGGAGCCTGACATTCTGCTGCTTGACGAGCCTACCAACCACCTGGATGCCGAAAGCATCGACTGGCTCGAACAGCACCTGAGGCAATACAAGGGCACCGTGATCGCGGTTACCCACGACCGGTATTTCCTCGATAATGTGGCCGGCTGGATACTTGAACTCGACCGTGGCGAAGGCATTCCGTGGAAAGGGAACTACACCTCCTGGCTCGAACAGAAATCCAACCGTCTGGCCATGGAAGAGAAATCGGAAAGCAAACGCCGCAAAACCCTGGAACGCGAGCTCGAATGGGTCAGAATGGCTCCCAAAGCCCGGCATGCCAAGTCAAAAGCCAGGCTTGCTGCTTACGAACGCATGATGAGTGAAGATACACGCCAGAAAGAAGAACGGCTCGAAATCTTCATTCCCAATGGCCCGCGCTTAGGAAACAAAGTGATTGAGGCCATCAACATCTCCAAAGCCTATGGCGATAAACTGCTGTTCGAGAACCTCAGTTTCAGCCTGCCCCCGGCCGGAATCGTCGGAATCATCGGGCCCAACGGAGCCGGCAAAACCACCCTGTTCAGAATGATCATGGGACTTGAGAATGCCGATTCCGGAGAATTCTCGGTCGGAGAAACCGTTAAACTCGGATACATCGACCAGGCCCACAACGAAATTGACCCTGAAAAATCCGTATGGGAAGTGATCTCTGAAGGCAACGAAAACCTTCAGCTCGGAGGAAAACTCTTTAATTCAAGGGCTTATGTTGCCCGTTTCAATTTCAGCGGCGCCGACCAGGGCAAAAAAGCCGGCGTTCTCTCAGGCGGGGAACGTAACCGCATGCACATGGCACTTACCCTGCGTTCTGAAGCCAATGTGCTGCTGCTCGATGAACCCACCAACGACATAGACGTAAACACCCTGAGGGCACTGGAAGAGGGACTTGAGAACTTTGCCGGATGCGCAGTAATCATCTCTCACGACCGCTGGTTCCTCGACAGGGTGGCCACACACATCCTTGCCTTCGAAGGCGACTCACAGGTGAGCTTCTTTGAAGGTGGTTACTCCGAATACGAAGAAAACCGTAAGAAAAAAATGGGCGATGTGATCCCGCAACGCCTGCGGTATAAAAAACTCAAAGCCTGATGACAGCGCCAGTTTATGCCGTGCTCACGGGGGATATCAGGAATTCAACCCGGATGCCGGAAATCGACCAGGCCCGCTTGCCCCAGGCCCTGAAGCTCATCTTCAGCAACCTCAATGATCAGCTGAGGAATAAAGGCTCACAGCTAGAGTCAAGTATCTTCAGGGGCGACAGTTTTCAGCTCGTGACAGATCCCATTGCTGCCATTGATGTTGCCCTGGGCATCAGGGCCGGATTGCGTGCTGCGTTCCCGGCAAAAGCCGGTACTGCCATCGATTGCCGCATCGCCATCGGGATAGGAACTGTCAGAAACATCCGTGAAAACATTACAGAAAGCTCTGGCGAAGCCTTCCTGGTCTCAGGCAGACTGCTCGAAAATATGGGAAAAACATTTCTGATGCGGATTGAAACACCGCACACAGAAGCAACACAGCAGCTGAATATTCTTCTGGCACTCTGCGATGTAATCGTCAAACGCTGGACTTACCGCCAGGCTCTGCTTGTCCCGGATCTGATCAACGATGCAACCCAAACCGGCATCGCTGCAGCCTCAGGAACCTCCCAGGCTGCTGTTGCAT
>CALMDN010000180.1 GCA_937864935.1 uncultured Bacteroidales bacterium | reverse complement strand
AACTAAATATGGTGTGTGTTGTTATTGTATGTTATAAATTGAATTTCAATACTTAAACCCCAAAAGCAAAACCAATGGAAACAAAATTTGGATTTCAGTTAATGGATATTGCTGAATTTGGAAACTGGCTCTCCAATCAGCAGGTGAGCAGGGTTATTTCACTGATTCAGAACCACCATACCTATTTGCCTGACTACACTCACTTCACTGGTAACAACCATTTTGCAAGGTTAAAATCAATGAAGGAATACCATATGGTAAACAACAACTGGAGCAATATTGCCCAGACATTTACCACTTTTCCGGATGGGAAGATTGCTGTTTGCAGGTCGTTAAACGAGGTGCCCATCGGAATAAAAGGGCACAATTCAAAAGGTATCTGTATTGAGCATTTCGGAAATTTCGACAAAGGCAAGGATCAGATGTCAATAGAGCATCGGGATACCATCCTGAAAATGAATGCCTTGTTATGTAAAAAGTTTAACCTTCCAGTGGATACTGACCACATAGTTTACCACCATTGGTACGATCTCAACAGCGGACAGCGTTTGAATGGAAAGGGTGTGACCAAATCCTGTCCGGGCACTGCTTTTTTTGGCGGCAACAAACCGGAAGATGCAATGGCTGGTTTCATTCCTCTGATCAAGGCTGAATTGGCAAAAGCCGGAGGGAATCAGCCAGCCTCCCAACCCGCTGAGGCTTCTGTGAGCGCAGAATCAGGCATCGTTTCTGCTCCAACCCTCAATGTCCGCAAAGGAGCCGGAACAGGCTTCGCACTTGCAGCTACCCTCAGTGCAGGATCTGTGATCAATATTCTCGGGTCGGACAACGGATGGTTGCGCATCAGCAATAACGATGAATGGGTGGCAGAGCGATATATCATAAAAGTAAGACGAAGTAAGGTCCTGGCAAGTACTTTAAATGTCAGGTCAGGTCCTGGTGCTGCTTTTGCAAAACTGGGTACTCTTGTTAAAGATGAAGAGGTGATGGTTTACGAAACACGCAATGGATTTTGCCGGATTGATATCAATGAAAAATGGGTGGCGGCGCAGTATCTGGCATAGTCCCGGTGATACTTTTCTTTTATCAGGTATTATTTCGGTGTTTTGAACATGCAAAAGCCGTTAAATCAGACAAACGATCCTGATTGGCTCAGGAAGGTTGATTGATTTTTCATATCCTGAATGGTGTTCTGATTGAACTGGTGTAGCTGATTCAGGAAGAAAGATCAGAAACACCTGCAAGGAGCAGGGAAGCCGGGATCGGAGTAATGATCGGGGTATCTTAAAGCGGAAAACCCGAGTTTACTTTTTTTTATTTCTTATTTCCTTTGAATAGCATTTAACATATCTTTGTATGTAGATATATGGGATGAAAAATCAAGAAAGGAGAGTGGTATGAAGAAGAGGTGGCCTTTGGTTTTCGTAATCATGTTTTTTCCCATTCTTTTTGCGGGGGATGGTACTGAAGAATACATAATAATAAGCTGGAACGATCTGGGCATGCATTGTTCCAACAAGGATTTCTCCAAAATAACTGTATTGCCTCCCTACAATAACCTGAGGGCTCAGGTAATCAGGAAGGGTTCAGCCACTGAATTGCCACAGGTAGTTACAACCGGGTTTAATGTACACTATTCAATTCCCGGGAATACCTATTCGGTTGGGAAGACCAATTTCTGGGATTATGTGCAGCAACTGTTTGGCGTAACCCTTGCACCCAATACCGGTCTCACGGGTGCAGGCCTCACAGGCAGCATGATTGCCGCCGAAGATCATTTTTATGTTGATGGAATTCCAATAACGCCGTATCAGGATAACAATCTTGTCTCCGAATCTCCTTTTCAACTTGCACAGGTTGAATTAAGAGATAATTCTAATTCATTGCTATATATTTCCCGGCCGGTTATTCCTGTTTCCAACGAAATGAGTTGTGTGAGCAGCGGCTGTCACAGCAGTGAACAGGATATCCTTGATGAACACGATGACGAAGGCGGATTCAATCCGGAAAATACCCCGGTTCTGTGTGCTTCATGTCATGCTGACAATGCGCTTGGTATGCCTGGCCAGCCAGGAATTAAATCATTTTCATTTGTAATGCATGATAAGCACAAAGACAAAACAAACAATTGTTATAAATGTCATCCGGGTGCCAATACCCAGTGCTTTCGTGATGTAATGCATACGGCCGGTATGGTTTGTCAGGACTGCCATGGAAATATGGAACAGGTAGCTCAGTCGATTGAAAACGGACGCCAGCCCTGGCTTCAGGAGCCATCCTGTGGATCGGCAAATTGTCATGGCTCTGCTTATTCAGAGGAGCCCGGAAAGCTTTTCAAGGATTCGCGCGGACATGGAGGTTTATTCTGCAGTGTTTGTCATGGTTCGCCTCATGCCATCCAGCCAACGGTTCATCCAAACGATAATGTACAGAATATTTCGCTTCAGGAATATCCGGGAACGCTGCGAAGGTGTGAGGTTTGTCATACCGTTGTTCCGGCAGGCCCCGGTCCTCATGGATATTTGCCTGCAACTTTAAATATCACCGTTTTGCTCGAAGGATTGTTTAATGGAACGGAGATGAATAAAGTGAATGGCACAAACGGCTTCAGGTTCCCGGGTCTGATAGCAGATCAGATTGTTGTGGAATTGCATAATTCAACATATCCCTATTCCTTGGCTGCCGGTCCATTCACTGTTGCCGTGAATACCAATGGTTTCTCCTCACTGACTCTGCCGGCATCAATGGGAGAAAGTTATTTTATTGTTGTAAAGCATCGCAGCAGTATTGAAACCTGGAATGGAACACCTGTTCCATTTGGATCCGGAACAGTAAGCTATAATTTCACATCTTCATCCGGTCAGGCTTTTGGCAGTAATCTTAAACTCATTTCCGGTAAATATGTTATCTATGGCGGTGATGTAAATCAGGACGGTATCATTGATACCTCAGACTTTACACCGGTTGACAACGATTCATACAACTTTTTAACTGGCTATCTGAATACAGATATCAATGGAGACGGAATTGTGGATACCGGCGACATGACAGTTGTGGATAATAACGCTGCAGTTTTTATTGGCAAAATTGTTCCATAGGTGCAATTTCAGATTTAGCTTACCCTTATTTCCAGCTACTCAGGCTGTCTCATTGCCCTCCCACTGGCACGCCGCCATAGTCCGTATTGAACATGCATGGCTGAGAGTCCCGGTCACCGGGGAAAGGACCTGTGAAAGGATGTGATAGAAACCGGCAAATCTTCATTACCTTTGGTATTCATCGTCCCCTTTCAATTACTGAGAGCCTCTGCCGCATTCCTTTAAAGAATCTGAGTAGAATTAAAGTCTTCATCGACAATTAATTGGATTGATCAATCTTGCTGAAACTGAGATCTCAATGTTGACATATGGAGAAACTGTCAGGCTGGTCTCTTTTTTGAGAACGTTATTTTGGTTCTGAAACATAACATTCCCCGTTGGTCTGATTGATTGTCTGCTGATCTGATGCTTTTCCGGTAGCCTCTGACTCAATCAGGTACTTTATCTGTTCTTACACTGAAGAATAAATCATCTGACGCAACATGGTTTCGTTCAGTTACTCCTTCATCCTGGTTTCTGATGCCATTGACAAAATGTCAGTTTTTGCCTTAAATGCTGGTTATCGGGTACGGCGATTTATTAACTTTGCAGAAGATTATCTGAATTCAGTTTAAACAAATGGATATTCAATCAATTAAGCAGCGGTTTGGCATCATCGGCCACTCCCCGTTGCTCGACAGGGCGATCGACATCGCCCGCCAGGTTGCTGCAACCGACATCACCGTTTTGATCAACGGTGAGAGCGGGGTAGGGAAGGAATCTTTTCCGCAGATCATTCACAACCTGAGTGCACGCAAGCACGGACCTTACATTGCCGTTAACTGCGGAGCGATTCCTGAAGGAACCATCGATTCTGAGTTGTTCGGACATGAGAAGGGGGCGTTTACCGGAGCCCATGAATCGCGCAAGGGATATTTCGAGGTGGTAAATGGCGGCACCATTTTTCTCGATGAAGTGGCAGAATTGCCCTTGTCGACCCAGGTGAGGCTTTTAAGGGTGCTTGAAACCGGAGAATTTATCCGGGTGGGCTCCTCCAAGGTTATTAAAACAGATGTCAGGGTGGTGGCTGCCACCAATGTTGATATTCCGGAAGCAATCAACCGGGGTAAGTTCCGGCAGGATCTGTATTACAGGCTGAACACGGTTCCCATTTTCATTCCGCCCCTGCGCGAAAGAAAAGATGATGTGGTGCTACTTTTCAGGAAGTTCGCCGGCGATTTTGCTGAGAAATACCGCATGCCTCAGCTTGAGCTGGATGAATCGGCGAAACAGATGCTCATGAACTACCGCTGGCAGGGGAATGTCAGACAACTGAAAAACATCACAGAGCAGATTTCCATCATTGAAGAGAGCAGAATGATCACGGCTGCCAACCTGCAGAAATATTTACCGGCCGATAACCGTTCTTTACCTGTGTTGTTTCAGAAAGAAAACCCGTCCAGTGAGTTTTCGGAACGTGAAATACTTTACAAGGTACTGTTTGATATGAAACGTGATATCGGGGAGCTTAAAAAACTGGTGGTGGCCATCATCGACCAGGGAGGTGTCAGTCACGAGCTGCAGCGTGAGCATCAGCCCATCATTGCCCAGCTTTACAAAGAGCATCATGAAAACAGGCCTGATCAGCCCCTGGTGGAAGTGCAGCCCAGGGTTGACCATTCCGATATCGAAACCTTGTACACATCAGAAGTGCTTGATGACTCACTTTCCATTCAGAAGAAAGAGATCGATCTCATCCGCAGGGCCATTGAAAAGCATGGGGGGAAACGAAAAAATGCTGCACTTGAACTGGGTATTTCTGAACGCACGCTTTACAGAAAGATAAAAGAGTATGAACTCTAGCAAAGTCGCTATCAAACAGTTTTCCGGGTTAGCCGGTAAAAGGCTGTTAACCTTCATCGTGGCGGGCATGGCAGTTGTGCTGTCCGGATGTGGTGTTTATACCTTCACGGGTGCTTCCGTGCCGGCTGAAGCAAAAACCATTTCCATTGCTGTGTTTCCGAACAAGGCTGATCTGGTGCAGCCTACCCTCAGTCAGTCCTTCACAGAGACACTGAGGGAGAAGTTTTCGTCACAGACCAGTCTGATCCAGACACCCCGCAACGGTGATCTGCACCTTGAAGGCGAGATTACCGGTTATGCTACTGAACCGGTAGCCATTACAGGCGATCAGCAGGCAGCTTTAATCAGGCTGAAAATTACTGTCAATGTCAGGTTTACCAGTAAATACAGCCCGAAAGACGATTTTGAAACCTCATTCACCCGGTATGAGGATTACAGCAGTTCCCTTAACCTCGCCTCTGTTGAGCTTGACCTGATCAGTAAGATCAATGAAGCCCTGGTTGACGATATTTTCAATAAATCTGTAGTAAACTGGTAGCCTGATATGAAGCCTTCGCAGTTTGAGTCTTACCTGAAACATCCTGAGACGCTCGGAGAAGTCAGTCTTCCCCGGCTTGAGCAGGTTGCCAGGGAGATGCCCTACTGCCAGACTGTTCAGATGCTGCTGGCGCTGAATTACAGGAAGGTGAACAGCATACGCTACAACCATCAGTTGAAGCTGGCGGCTGCCTATGCCTGCGACAGGGCTCAGCTCAGACGACTGATAGAGGAAAAACCCCTGTATGTTGAGTACATAATATCCGACCCACAACCTGAAGCGGAAACAACCCGTGAAACCGAAGGAGCCGCTATGCCTGATGCGGATCGTGTTGCCCATGTTTTTGCCAATGAAACAACATTCATCACCATACAGGAGGATACTGAACAGGGATTTTTCATGCCGGAAACTGAGATAACCCCTGACATTCAAAGCATTGCCGGTTCAACACAGGATGCAGATCAAACACCGGTGAATCTTTCAGCGGAAGATGAAATTGCGAATCTTTTGCGCCTGCAGGAAATCGTTGCCAAACGTCTGGCGGAGATCAGGGAAGAAGAAGCCCTGAGCCGTAAGCTGTCAGCGACTGTTTCCGGTGAGGCTGATGGTGGTACTGAAGTCAACAGCGAAACCGCAGCACCGGAAGATGGCAAAGCCGCTTTACTACAGCATGAACAGGATACCTTGCCTGATGCAGAATCCGGATCAGCGGATGTTGATGACCGTTTCCCGGATGAGATGCTGGCTGTCTATCACCTCACTCCGGATTATGTACCTGAGGATGAGGGTAGTACAATTACTTCGGAGGAAGTATCCGGGATTCATTCTGCCAATATCTCCAGTGAAACGGGCCTGTCCAGAACTGAAAGTGAGAAAAAGGCGGAAATCATTGACCGGTTTATCCGAAACGAGCCCAGGATAAGCCAGCCAAAGCGTGATTTCTTTAACCCGCTCGACCAGGCCAGGTTCAGCAGCATAGATCATGATGACATTGTAACGGAGACACTTGCACAGATTCACCTGAAACAGGGAAACCATGAGAAGGCAATAAAAATTTATGAGAAATTAAGTTTGATTTATCCGGAAAAAAGCACTTACTTTGCAGCCCTGATTTCAGAAATAGAAGAAAGCCATCTTAGTGGCTGATTTTAACGTTAAAAACACATTTTCAAATGGGAGCTTATATCTTAGTTTCAGTACTGATTCTGATTGCCTGCGTATTGTTAAGTCTGGTCGTACTGGTGCAGAATTCCAAAGGAGGAGGTCTGGCCTCTAACTTTTCTTCATCAAATCAGTTTATGGGTGTCAGAAAAACGGCTGATTTTCTTGAGAAAACCACCTGGACCCTGGCCATTGTGCTGTTGGTACTGAGCCTGTTTTCAATTTTTGTTATTCCGCGCAACGCAAATGTAGCCAATACCACCGATACCGAGCTTCGTCAGCTCATCAATGAGCAGTCAGCTCCCGTTCAGGATTTCCAGGCCCCTCCTGCCGGACAGGAAGAAGCTCCTGCAACCCAGGGTACAGAACCCGCGCCGGCTGCAAAATAAGATCTTTTAAAGTCACGTTTGAATGTCAGATTGTCACAACAGTCTGACATTTTTTTTTGCCGTACGTTCAGAATAACCGGCTGTGTTTTTCTGATTTTCAATTGCAATGATTGTTATCAATTGAAAATCAGCTATATAATCTGATCTATATTGGCTTTAACAATTTTTGGCCTGACCCGGTTCAGCTTTTGGCACAAAATATGACAACTGGCGGTGAACACAGAAAAAATTATAAACCTAAAACCTATAGCAATGACACAAGTGAATGTAAAACCATTGGCTGACCGTGTTTTGATTGAACCTGCTGCTGCAGAACAGAAAACTGCCGGTGGCATTATTATTCCTGATACAGCCAAAGAAAAACCACAGCGTGGAACAGTGGTGGCCGTTGGCCCCGGTAAGAAAGATGAGCCTGTGACAGTTAAGGTAGGGGACGTGGTTCTCTACGGTAAGTACGCCGGAACTGAGATCAATGTTGAAGGCAGGGACTATCTGATCATGCGTGAATCAGATATCGTTGCAATTATCTGATCCTGAAAATATTGTTAAATTTAAATAACCAGCAAAATGGCAAAACAGATTATTTTTAATATCGAAGCCAGGGAAGAGCTCAAAAAAGGTGTTGATGCTCTGGCAAATGCAGTAAAGGTTACCCTCGGTCCCAAAGGCCGCAATGTAATCATTGACAAGACCTATGGTTCACCCGTTGTTACCAAGGATGGTGTTACCGTTGCCAAGGAAGTTGAGCTGAAAGATGCAGTTCAGAACATGGGCGCCCAGATGGTGAAGGAAGTTGCTTCAAAAACTTCAGATGTCGCCGGTGACGGTACCACCACGGCTACCGTACTTGCCCAGGCCATCGTTACCACCGGTATGAAAAACGTTACTGCCGGCGCCAACCCCATGGATCTGAAACGCGGTATCGACAAGGCTGTTACCCGTGTAGTGGAATTCCTGAAATCACAGTCTATCAAAATAGAAGAGGGAAGCGAAAAAATTACGCAGGTTGCCACCATTTCAGCCAACAACGACAGCTTCATCGGTGAGAAAATTGCTGAAGCCATGAACAAGGTAAAGAAAGAAGGTGTGATTACCATTGAAGAGGCCAAAGGCATTGAAACTACCGTGAAGGTGGTTGAAGGTATGCAGTTTGACCGTGGTTACATTTCACCTTACTTCGTTACCGATACCGAGAAAATGGAAGCTGTTTATGAGAATCCTTTCATTCTCATTTACGACAAGAAAATTTCTGTAATGAAGGATTTCCTTCCGGTACTTGAAAAAACTGTTCAGACCGGCCGTCCGCTGCTGATCATTGCTGAGGATGTTGACGGAGAAGCGCTGGCAACCCTGGTTGTGAACAAGATCCGTGGTTCTCTGAAAATCGTTGCCGTTAAAGCTCCGGGTTTTGGCGACCGTCGCAAGGAAATGCTTGAGGATGTTGCAGTACTCACAGGCGGAACCGTTATTTCAGAAGAAAAAGGATACCGTTTGGAAGATGTTGACCTTTCATACCTGGGTCAGGCAGAGAAAATCTCTGTTGACAAGGAAAATACCACCATTGTCAGTGGCCGTGGAACCAAGGAAGCCATTGCTGCCCGCGTAAACATGATTAAAGCCCAGATTGAAACCGTTACTTCCGACTACGATCGTGAGAAACTTCAGGAACGTCTGGCCAAGCTTGCCGG
>CALMDN010000179.1 GCA_937864935.1 uncultured Bacteroidales bacterium | reverse complement strand
AATGCCACTGACTGTCACCTGAGTTTCCTGCACTGTTAACCACCAGTATGCCTTTGGATGCAGCCATATCGGCACCTATGGTAACAATGGCCGTGTTACCGTCCATATCATCGTAGGTATGGTTCTCCGCAGGGTTGTCGAAAGTAGTGTATCCTAGGGAAGAATTGATGATGTCTGCTCCGACTGAATCGGCATATTCAGCTGCGTTTACCCAATAATACTCTTCCATAAGATACTCTGCCAGAACATCTTCAGAGCGGAGAAGCCAGAAAGATGCTTTGGGGGCAGTTCCGATGATCTGACCGGGCAGGTTGGCAGCAATGGTGGATAAAACCATGGTTCCGTGAGAACTCATGGAAGTGCCGTATACATTGTTTCCTGGCTGAACGAAATCCCTGGTACCAAGCACCTGACCGCCCATTCTGATGCTGTCAAATGCAACCATGACATCGGCACTATTGAACCCACCATCAATCACAGCCATGGTAACACCTTTTCCGGTGAAGCCAAGCGCATGCATTTCATCAATATGAATCATGCTTACCTGATTGAAAGCGGCTCCATAATCCAATGCCATTGAGTTCTTCTGCGACCTGACAAGTGTCCGTGAATTGAATTTCTCTATGGCCTCTGTTTCAAAAAACATTTTTTTCTTCGACTGCGGTTTCCTGACAAAGAATGGATCGGCAGATTCAACACTGCTGACAAACCTGCTCTGCTTCAGGTTATTGACAATGTTGTTGTTCTGTGCTTCAACAATGACCAGATTCAGCCATTTCGAGGTATACACGATCCTGGCTCCGGTTTTCAGTACAGCCTGAATGTATTCCGGGTTGACCGGCAGATCCGTCTCATTCAGAGGAATCTGCTGGGATAAGCGCCTTTCTATGGACCTTTGCGAGAGAAACTCAGCCGGCCGGGAAATTGAAAACGGCGATTCTCCTTTATCGGTAAAACGCACCTTATAATAGGAGCCGGTTGATTGTCCTGAAACGCAGAACGAAAAAAGGAAGAAGAAGAGTATGGTGTTAAAAATTCTCATTTGAAGTGAATTAAGGATTGAAATAAAACACTGTTCAGTTAAAAAGGTTTGAAGCGAAATATTTCAGCAGGGGCAAATATCGCAATCAAACAGATAGGTTTGGGTAAAACTCCCATTTTATTGCAGAAGTTTATCTATTAATCAGCGATTTAATGAAAAGTAATTGGTAAAACGCAACGATTATTGAAGGTAGAAAATAAACTATTTTATTGATTATCAATCTGTTTTGTCGCTGAAATAAACCGTTGCTTTCCCCTGAAATCATTCATTGCAACAATATTGACAAATCCACAGGAAGTTAGCAGGGAATGCATTGCCTTACCCTCACTTTCGTTGATTTCAAACCATAGGGTTCCGCCGGGCAACAGTTTCTCCAAAGCAAATTCAGAGATTGCCGTGTAAAAAAGCAGCGGGTTATCATCGGGAACAAACAACGCAACAGACGGCTCATATTCAAGCACATTCGGATGCATCGAGGCTCTCTCACTTTGCTTTACGTAAGGGGGATTGCTCACGATCAGGTTATAGGAACCCATTTGACTCCAGGATTCCCTCTGAAGAATATCGTTGTGGAAAAACTGCACACCGGCATTCAGCGTCTCTGCATTCGAGGAAGCAACTGCCAGGGCATCGGAGCTGAAGTCTGAAGCATCTACTTCCAAATGGGGTAATAAGAGACTGAGGCTGATGGCAATAGCACCGCTTCCGGTACCGATGTCAAGAATTTTTATTTTTTTCTGTCCGCCACAATACTGAACGATGGCCTTTACAAGTTCTTCAGTTTCAGGACGTGGGATCAGCACTCCCGCGTTAACCTTTAATCGGAAACCACAAAATGTACTGAATCCGGTAACATACTGAATGGGCGTAAACTGTTTAAGCTTTCCGAGGGCGTTGATTACCTGATCTCCGAATTGTGGTGAGGGCTCAGTATCACGGATCAGCAGGTAGGAAGCCGGGGTACACTGCAGAAAGTCTTCAAACAATATCTTTTGAATTGATCTTGCTTCCTGATATCCGTAAATACCAGCAAGAGAATCAATTACCATTTTCTCCAGTTCCCTGTAGGTCATACCCTGTTATTATCAGGCAAAATTAGAAAACTTCAAGCGACTTATATTGTCGCATTACAATAATCCTGTTTACAAAGAAACCGGTAACTTTGGGGAAACATCCTTGAAGGGATTCTGAAAATCCGATGATCTACCTTACAACTCCGAATGGCCTGACCAGTTTCTGCCACGATTCACTGACTGACCCTGATGTTGAGTCTTTTTTGAACCATGACCTGATTTTATGTATGCAAACAGAGGTCGGAGCTGATTGTATACTCACGGATAAAGAGAATCTGCTGAACGGACGCCGGTACAGTCCATTGCTTGTGTTTGATGCTGCCACACTTGAATCCCTGGGGCAGCAGGATGAAAATATTGCCCGGCTGCTTGAATTTCAAGCAAATAACCTCCCGGATGTTGTAAGGAACAAAATCCTAAATCTGATTTTCTACTTCTGCCTCAACCCGGTACCATCCCCGGTTACACTGATTGAGCGCTGGATCACCGATGCTGGAATTGAATCTGAGCGGGCAATCAGCCT
>CALMDN010000178.1 GCA_937864935.1 uncultured Bacteroidales bacterium | reverse complement strand
TCAGAAAACAATTGCACAACAGCTTTGCATCCACCACACAATACTCTGATTTTCTGGTTTATGACGTGCTTTTTAAACGCATTCCGGAAAACACATGGGTTCACCTGTCCAACAGTACCCCGGTAAGGTACGCCCAGCTTTTCGACCATAAACCCGGTTTTCTGACCGCGGCCAACCGTGGAACGAGTGGCATTGACGGCTGTGTTTCAACTGCTGCCGGAGCCGCATCGGTTTCAGCAAATCCCGTTACCGTAATCAGCGGCGATGTGGGATTCCTATACGACAGCAACGCCTTGTGGAACCAGCAACTGGATGCCAGGTTCAGGATTGTACTGATCAACAACGGCGGGGGAAATATCTTCAGGATCCTTGAGGGTCCGGCTGACTTTCCCGCTCTGGAAGCTTACATAGAAACTGCCCACCAATACTCAGCCGAAGGGCTGGTTTCAGCTTTCGGACTGAATTATTTCAAAGCCAATGACTTACAAAGCCTGCTTCCGGCTCTGGATGAATTCTTTGATTACAGCCGGCAGAAAGCAGCCGTGCTCGAAATATTCACCCCGAACATAGTGAGCGCTCAGGTGTTAAAAGACTACTTCAAATTTTTAAACGCATGACAGCAACCCGAATCTGGACCACGATAAAGGAATACGAAGAGATCAGGTTTGATTTTTTCGAGGGCATCGCCCGCATCACCATCAACCGCCCGCGTTACCGCAACGCATTTACCCCCGATACCATCATGGAAATGATAGATGCCATGCGGTATTGCCGTGAAGCCGATGAAGTTGGCGTGGTGGTGATTACCGGCGAAGGCGACAAGGCTTTTTGCAGCGGAGGCGACCAGAACATCAAGGGTGTTGGGGGTTATGTGGGCAAGGATGGCATCCCCCGCCTGAATGTACTTGATCTTCAGAAAATGATCCGCTCACTGCCCAAGCCTGTGGTGGCCATGGTTAACGGATATGCCATCGGCGGCGGTCATGTGCTGCATGTTGTCTGCGACCTTACCATTGCCTCGGACAACGCCATCTTCGGACAAACCGGCCCCAAGGTAGGCAGCTTCGACGGCGGGTTCGGCTCCTCTTACCTTGCCCGCATCGTCGGTCAGAAAAAAGCAAGGGAAATCTGGTTCCTCTGCAGGCAGTATTCTGCGAAGGAAGCCCTGGAGATGGGCCTGGTGAACAAGGTTGTTCCCCTGAGCCAGCTCGAAGATGAGGTGGTTGACTGGTGCAAAACCATGATGGAACGCAGTCCGCTTGCCCTGAGGATGCTCAAAATGTGCCTCAATGCAGAACTCGACGGTCAGGCCGGAATACAGGAACTGGCAGGCAATGCCACACTGCTCTATTACCTTACTGAAGAGGCACAGGAAGGCAAAAAGGCATTTCTTGAAAAACGGAAACCCGACTTTGGCCGTTTCCCGAAATTTCCCTGATCCAGGCATTGAATCAATGAAAAAGACAAAAATAAACGCCTGGATTCATGCCATGCGTCCGCGAACCCTTCCGCTTGCTTTCTCCAGTTCGCTGCTGGGGAGTTTTGTTGCCTATCACGACAAAAACTTCCGTTGGAGCGTGCTCTGGCTTGCCTTGCTTACCACCCTGTTTCTGCAGATTCTTTCAAACCTGGCCAACGACTATGGTGATTCGCAGAATGGTGCCGACAATGCCGAACGGGTAGGCCCCAGAAGGGCCGTGCAGAGCGGGGCAATATCAGCGGCTTCCATGCGCATCGGGATGGCAGTTACCGGAATGCTTGCGTTTATTTCGGGACTTTTGCTGATCTTCGCCGGACTGGGAAGCGGGAATGCCCTCAACTGGGCACTTTTCCTGCTGCTGGGTCTGGGAGCCATTGCCGCAGCCATTTACTACACCGTCGGGAAGAATCCTTATGGCTATTCCGGATTGGGCGATCTTTTCGTATTTCTCTTTTTCGGGCTCACCGGGGTACTCGGCACCTACTTTCTTCACTCAGGCCATCTGCAGTCTGACCTGCTGCTGCCCGGGGCTGCCATCGGTTTTCTGAGTACGGCAGTACTCAACCTCAACAACATGCGTGATGTCAACAGCGACAGCAATGCCGGCAAACGCACCCTGGTGGTGATCATGGGCTCACACAAAGCCAGGTTCTATCATCTGCTCCTTATCACAGCGGCCCCCCTGGCCCTGATCGCCTATACACTGGTCAATTACAGCGGACCCATGCAGTACATTTTCCTCATTACCCTTCCTTTGCTCTTTGTTCACCTCCACAGTGTTTTCAGCATCAAGGTTCCTGCCGAACTGAATCCGCAGCTTAAAAGGCTTGCCCTGACCACTTTTGCTACCGTAATCATATTCGGAATCGGACTGATCGTATAATGCTGACCGCAAACTACAAACAAATCAGATTCAGGTTCAGGCAAGCAGC